>JAJECB010000143.1 GCA_022822245.1 Gammaproteobacteria bacterium | reverse complement strand
CCGCGCTCCTCGTCCTCGATGAGCCGACCTCCGCGCTGGACGTCTCCGTGCAGGCGCAGATCCTCGAGTTCCTCAAGGACCTGCAGCAGGAAATGGGCCTCACGTTCCTCTTCATCTCGCACAACCTCGCGGTGGTCCGCTACCTCTGTGCCCGGGTGGCGGTGATGTACCTCGGGAGGATCGTGGAAGAGGGAGAGACCGAGGCGGTATTCAACTCGCCGCACCATCCGTACACCGAGGCGCTGCTGAGCGCCGTGCCGTGGCCGGAGGCGGAGCAGCCGACCGGCCGTGAGCCGATTCGCGGCGACGTGCCGAGCCCGGTGAACCTGCCGCCCGGGTGCAGCTTCCACACGCGTTGCGCGAAGCGGATCGCGGGCACCTGCGATGCGATCCCGCCGCCCGAAGTGCGCGTCGATCCCGGCCACCGGGTCGCCTGCCACCTGTACGCCGACGTGCCCTGAGGGGAGGGCCGGGGCCGGGGGCCGGCTCGTTTCCGGGTTCCGGCACCGCCGCGTTCGCCGGTCGGGCAGAGCGGAGCGCTACTCCGAGGGGCGGCCGCCCGCGCGCGCGGCGCGATAGCGGGCGAGCGCGACGGCCCGCTCCTGTTGGTGGTCGACGATGGGGGACGGATAGCCGCCCCTTGACGCGGCCGGCGCGTCCCACGGTCGATGGGCCGCAATCCCGGGAAGCCCCGCGAGCTCGGGGATCCAGCGCCGGACGTATTCGCCATCCGGATCGAAACGTTCTCCCTGGGAAGTCGGGTTGAAGATCCGGAAGAACGGTTGCGCGTCCGTCCCGGTGGAGGCCGCCCACTGCCAACCACCGTTGTTGCTCGCCGGATCTCCGTCGACGAGGCGCTGCATGAACCAGCGCTCGCCGGCCTGCCAATCGACGTGCAGGTCCTTGGCGAGGAAGCACGCGACGATCATGCGCGCCCGGTTGTGCATCCAGCCGGTCGCCGCGAGCTCCCGCATCCCCGCGTCGACGATCGGATACCCCGTCGTGCCGGCTTTCCACGCCTCGATCCGTTCGGGGCGGTTGTCCCAATCGAGGGCCGCGAAGTCCGACTGGAACGGACCGTCGAGCACCCGCGGGTGCGCATCGAGGATGGCGTGGAAGAACTCGCGCCACACGAGTTCGTCGAGCCACTTCGAGACCCCATCGCGTGCCCCCGGTTCGCCTCGCGCGAGCGCGAGTCCGGCGCGGAAGCACGCGCGCACCGAAATCGCACCGAACCTGAGGTAGGGCGAGAGGCGGGACGTGCCTGCGACGGCGGGGAAGTCCCGGTCGATGTGGTAACGGGGAGCGGCGGCGTCGAGGAACGTGTCGAGCCGCGCGCGCGCCGAGGCGGCTCCGCCGAGAGGGATCTCCGTCGTATCCGTCCGCGCGGCGGCGGCGAGAGCGAGGTGGGGGCGGCGGCCCGACCCGGCGATCGAGGCACCGCTCGAGGCGCCTCCGTTCGGACCGCCGCGCGGTTCTACGGGCGGAGCTCCGAGCGAGCCGGCCGGCGGGTCGCCGCTCGAGCCGAGGTCCGGGAACGGCGGGAGCGTGCCGGGAACCTGCGCAGCCTCGGGGGAGTCGGCGCGGTATCGGTGCCACCACGCCCGCCGGTAGGGCGTGAAGACGGAGTACGGCGCACCCTTGGCGGTGCGTATCTCGTCTCCTTCGAAGACGACCCGATCCTTGCACTCGCGCACCTCGACCCCGTCCCGCTCCAGGGCGCGGCGAACGGCCCGATCGCGGTGCTTCGCGTAGGGGCCGTAGTCGCGATTCCAGGTGACGAGCGATGCCTTGCACGCGCGGGCGAGCGCGGGGAGGGAGCGGTGCGGGGGGCCCTGGAGCACGATGAGCCGGGAGCCGGCCGCGTCGAGCACGCCCGCGAGGTCGTGAAGGCACGCGTGCAGGAAGCGCAGGCGCGGATGCGCCTCGCCGTGTCGCAGGAGCAACGCGTCGTCGAGAACGAACACCGGCACAAGCGCTTGTCCCCGCCCGCCGGCCACGGCAAGCGCCGCGTTGTCCTCGACCCGAAGATCGCTCCTGAACCAGTGAATCACCCGCATCGCTCTCGTCTCCCTTCCGGACCCCGGGGGTCCGCGACCCATGTCGGTCCCGGTCCGCACCTCACGCGAGGGCCAAACCATGCAGCATTCGGGTCGTTCACGGCCCTCTGCTTCATTTGACTGCTCGGCAATTTGCCGAGAGAATTCTGGCATATTGCAGAATAAGGCAGCAGGTGATGGGAAAGGCACTTGGCACGTTGGCGGCGGCCGCCGCCGAGCACCTCGGTGGGGCCGAAGCCATCGGCCACGACATAGTGTCCGATGCCGACCTGGCCAACGCCGTCGCCGCCGGGTTTTCGGTGGAAACGATAGATGCCTTGAAGGAGCGAGGCGTCACGGATCGGGAAGTGGGCGACCTCATCGTCAAGCCGCGCACGCTGTCGCACCGTCGGGCAAACCGGACAAGACTGACGGTGGAGGAGTCGGACCGCGCGGCCAGAGTCGCCCGAACCATGGCGCTCGCAGAGAGGGCTTTCGCGAACCGCGGAAAGGCGGATCGCTGGCTGCACAAGAACCTGGACGGTCTGGGCGGCCGCACCCCCATGGAGTTCATCCGCACCGACGCCGGCGCCCGAATTGTCGAGAATCTGCTGGCGCGTATCTCCTGGGGCGCGCCCGCCTGATGTGGCTCTGGCGCTTGTCGGGGGCGGAGTACGCGGAGCGCTTCGATGGGGGTTTCGGGCTCCTGCACGACGGGAGATGGAACGATCGGGGGCGTCCAATCACCTATTGCTCTACCGGGCCGGCGCTCTGTGTTCTGGAGAAGCTTGTCCACATCGAAGACGCGAGTCTCATTCCGGACGATACCGTGTTGGTGCGCTACGAGGTCCCCGACGATCTGCGGGTCGAAGACTCGCCGTTCGAGGCGCTGCCCGAGGCCTGGCGGATGGATGTACGTCTGACCCGATCGATCGGCAACGCCTGGCTGGACGATGGCTCGGCGTGTCTTCTTCGGGTTCCCTCCGCGGTCGTGCCGATCCCCGACGCGAACGACCGGAACCTCATCGTCAACCATCGACACGCGGAAGCCGCCCGCATCACGGTCTCGCGAATCGAGAAGTTCGACTACGACCCGAGGCTGTTCGCGTTCGCGTGAAGGGGTCGAGCCCGCCGGCTCCGACGACTTCGCCGCCTACGCTCGCACCGTTTCGCGGCGCAACAGGATCTGGTTCGACGTGTAGGTGGCGACCAATTCGCCGCGCTGATTGCGCGTGTCGAAGCGCATCGTCACGTAGCCGCGGTCGGCGCGGGTGCGCGAGAGCCGTTTGTCGAGCACCTCGATGTCGGTGCGCAGCGTGTCTCCGGGGCGGGCCGGGCTGACCCATCGCACGTCGTGGATGCCCGGAGAGCCCTGACCGCCGCCCTCGAAGATTCCGGTGCGGGCGATCGCGCCGAACGCCATCGAGAAGATGTGGAAGCCGCTCGCGATGAGGCTGCCGTAGATGGACTCGCGCGCCGCTTCGGCGTCGAGGTGAAAGGGCTGGGGGTCGTACCGGCGGGCGTACTCGACGATGTCCTCGGCGGTCACCTCGACGCCCTCCGTCACGAAGGTGTCGCCGACATTGAAGTCCTCGAAGTGCATGGCGGGATTATAGGCGGGGGAGGGTGCGCCGGACGGCCTCTCCCGGCCGGGAGAGGCCATGACATCCGGCTCCCGGCTCCCAACGTCCCGCCGCGGGAGCCGCGGTTGCCTGCCTGGCCTGGCACACCGTGTCATCCCCGGGAGACGGCCCGGCGTGCGGCGCCTCCCGAAACGAAGGAGGTGGATCGACGCCGAAGACCCCGGATGACGCGATCCACGCGCCGGAAGGTGACAATGACGGTCGGGAAACCACGAAGGAGAACGGGATGCGGCTCGGCGTCAGCCTGAACATGCACGGTCCGCGGACCGCGACGGGTCGGTCCTTCATTGACGGCATGCGCAATGCCGAAGCGGTCGGTTTCCACGGGATCTGGTTCTTCGACACGGTCGGGCGCGGGACGTTCCGGGTCGACCCGCTGAGCGCCATGGCCGCGGCGGCCGCGGTGACGGAACGGGTCGAGCTCGGCACCTGCATCCTCCAGATTCCGCTTCGCCGGCCCGTGGAGCTCGCCCACCGGGTGCTCGGGGTTCACTACCTGTCCGGAGGGCGCGTCCGGCTCGGCGTCGGGGCCGGGTCGACGGAGGCCGACTTCCGGGCGACGGGAAACGACTACGGCACGCGTTTCCGGGCCCTCGGCGAGAGCCTGCCGATCATGCGCTCCCTCTGGCGAGGCGAAACGGTCGGCGAGGCCAACCTGACCCCGCTTGATTCCACGAAGGGCGGTCCGCCGGTTCTCATTGGGAGCTGGGCGGGGAGCCGCTGGATCCCGAACGCGGCGAGGGAATATGACGGATGGATCGCCTCCGCCCATTTCTCGGACATTGCGACCCTTGAGGAGGGGTTCGCCCGTTTCAAGGGCGAGGGCGGCGGCCGGGCGGTGGCGACGAACATCCCGGTCGACTTCTCGGCCGACGGCGGGACGCTCGCGGGCCATGATCACCTCGACCTTCGCTGCGGTCCGGAGGAAGCGAGGGAGCGTCTCGGCCGGCTCGCGGAAATCGGCTTCGACGACGCCGTCGTCACCGTTACCGACTTCTCCACGGACCACATGGCGGCGGTGCGCACGCTGCTCCCCTGAACCTCGGGCCTCCGTCGGATCGCGGGAGCGTACCGTGGATCCATGCAGGTCCTGGCGCCACGGAGCGCTTCAACCCCGTGCCGGGGTCAGCGCCAGCTCGCCTTCCACGCCGAGTACTCCGCTGGCGAAAGACGGGCGCGGGCGAGATTGCCCTCGTGCAGGTTCATGAGATCCGTCTCGACCAGCTCGACGAATCGACCTCCCCCCCGGCCACGAATGCCTCCGTCGCCCGCCGGCGGATGTGGGCGACTGCCGCCTTCCGGTCCATCCTCCCGGAGACGACGGTCCTGATGGTCTCCGCGATGAGCGCGCGGTGCCGCAGGCGGAACGGATCGGGATCCCCGAGAGACTGCCGAATGACGGAGTAGCGGGCGCAGGATCGCTCGCAGGCCCAGCAGAAGACGTCGCGCAGGAGCTCCACCCGGTTCTGCTCGTAGACCCCCAGCAGGCCGTCCACGTAGGCTTGGGTTGGAACATCGACGAACGACAGCGGACACAGGTTCGCGCGGATGAGCGACACGTCAATGGAGTGGAGCCGGGCCCCGAGTGGGGCCCGGAGAGGCTTGACATGTCGTGTCGGGAATCTGCCGACGACTGCGCCTTCAATGGAGATGCCAAGCTATTGGAGAAACACTTTCCGCAGCTGTCGGCAGATACTATTTGATATCTCCTGCCCTGTCCCCTATGTTGTCGTCCAGAGCAGAGCGACTATCAGGAGAGTTGGATGGCACGAGATACCGATTTCGCACCCAATGGACACTGCCGGATTGAAGTCTCGGTGACACGATCCGAATCATTCTCCCTTGCGTTGACGGTGGAAGGGCCACTTGACGGGTTCTCTCGAAGCACACCATCGACCGAGCAGGCGCCTCCTGCTCCGACTGGTCCACGACTGTGTCGACTGCCGCCGACTCTCTCGTCCGAATCATCCCGCAAACTCGTTGAAACGACAAGGAAGAAGAAATGACCCAGCTCACGTTCGAGCGACTCCGCGACGCCGTCGCGGGCGATGCAGTAGCCCTGCGATCCCGCATGACGCTGCAGCCGGCCGGCGGCGAAGGAGACAAGGTCTTTCCGCCTTCCTACGCCGTTGATGGTCGGGCCGACCACAAGTACGCCGTGGAGGAACGGCAGGTGGGCGCCAGCGAAAACGTGTCTGTCACGGTGCTGCTGGATTCCGTAGCGTCTCAGGCGAACCGTGCAGAGCTTGCACTGCTCGACGGATGGGAGCGAGGCGAACTGGTCTTCCCGGTCCCCTACGTCGATTTCTCCGACGACGGAGGAGCCACGGACTACGACAAGCTGACGGTGCTGGAAGCGCCCCATCGGCTCGCAGACGCGATCTTCCGGGACAGCCTGCTCGACGGAACGCTGTTTCGCCTGTCCGATGTCGGCCGCGCGATTACCGACGCGACGCAACGGAATGCCGCTGATCTGTTCCGCTACTCCCCGACGTCCCTGTTATTCGGCATGTGGGACTCGACTGGTCCGAAAGGCGGACTGGGGTCGAAGTTCCAGCGGGCCTACGTATCGGAGATTGTGGGCTACGACGCTCAAGTCGGCAGGAAGGTCGGTAGCCGCATCGATCCATTGCAGATTGAAAGGGTTGCCCCTGCGGATCGCCTGTACAACAGCACCGATCGGAACGAGGTGTGGACCGACGACCCCGCGCGTGCCGAGACGGACAACAAGGGCAACCCCATTCATGCCTCGCGCGCCGGTACGAGCGGGGAGGCCGGGCAGCCTTCAAAGATCAACCACGGCAACATCGTTCCATCGATCGATGCCCAAGCCGGCGGGGTCACCGTCTCGAGCGCGTTGCAGACCACGGTGATCTCCTTTGCCGCCCTTCGTCGGCTGCGGTGCAAGGGCCATTCCCGCGAGGCGGAGACCGCTGTGCACACGGCTGTGGCGGCGCTCGGCGTCGCGGCCATTGCCTACCAGTACGAGATGGACTTCGATCTTCGGTCCCGCTGCTTGCTGCTTCCGACGCATTCTCCCAGGTTGGAACTGCTGCGCCGTGACGGTTCCGCCGGAGAAGTGGTGGAGGTGGATCGAGCCTCTTCCGCTCGAATTCTTCGGGAAGCGGCGGAGCAGGCGACAACGGCCGGGGTCGGCTGGAAGACTGATGACATCCGGCTCGTGCCCGCCCCGAAGCTGCTGGAGCTGATCCGGCGCAGCCGCAAGGTGTCTGCGGCCGAACCGTCGGCAGGGTGACCGATGTCTTCCGGTGAGGGCTTCGGTATCGAGGTCAACTTCCTGACCGGCCGGTTCGTGGCGACGTGCCACAACGATCGCCGGCAGCCCGAGTGGCCGCCACATCCCGCACGCCTGTTCTCGGCGCTCGTTGCGGCATGGGCGGATGCGGACGAGCCGGACCCTTCCGAGCGCGCCGCCCTGGAATGGCTCGAGTCTCAGCCGCCACCCGGAATCTCCGCGTCCGACGCCGTGCCGCGAAGGGTGGTATCGCACTTCGTCCCGGTCAACGATGCCTCCGTCGTTTCCAGGGGCTGGTACGAGCGACGAGCGGAGAGCGTCTCCGGACTGGCCGCCCAGCTTCATGCCGAACTCGCCGCTTCCGGCGGCAAGGCGACCAAGCAGGCAGCGAGGATGGAGCGCAAGCTGGCCCGGGAGAGAGATGTCGAGGTTCAAGTCGGTCACGCCGGCAACACGAATCCGGCTTCCGCGGTCGCGATGCTGCCGGAACGGCGCGGCAAGCAGGGAAGGTTCTATCCATCCGTCACTCCCGACGATGCGCGGGTGAGCTTCGTCTGGGACTTGTCAGCGCCGGGCGAAGTGGCCGACGCCCTCGATCGATTGCTCCAAAGGGTCACCCGACTGGGCCATCCCTCGTCGCTCGTTTCATGCCGACTGGTTGCGAATGCCTCCGGCGTCAGATTCGAGGCTGGCGAAGGCACCAGCGACATGCGGGCGGTGCGGCGCGGTCAGCTTGCCGAGCTGGAGCGCGGGTTTGCACGTCACGTGGGTTACAAGCCCCGCTCGCTGCCGTATACGCGGGTTCGGTATCGGCCCGCGTCAATGGCCGCGCGGCAACCGGAAGGAGGACACAAACCGAATACCGCCGGCCAGTGGATCGTGTTCGAATTCGCGCCCGGCTCCCGGTCCTTCCCCGCCACGAGGGCGGTGGAATTGGCGACCGCGATGCGGGCGGCCGTGTTCCACCATGCCGAAGACCCGATACCCGAAGGGCTCAGCGGCCATCTGGTCGACGGCGGGCCGACCGGTGCGCCGCATGTGGCGTTCCTTCCCCTTCCTTATGTCGGTTTCGAGCACGCCGATGGGCGGTTGCTGGGAATGGCGGTGTCCGTGCCGGATGCCGTTGGCGATGATGCGCGCCGAGCCCTTTATCGGGCTATTGGCAACTGGGAGGCGGTGGCCAGGGAGGCTGAAGATGATGCTCTCAAGCTCACTTTGGGCGCGCGGGGGGTGGTCCGCCTCTCCCGGCTGCGCGGCCCTGCCACACTGGTTTCTCTGCGCCCGGGCGCCTGGAGTCGGGTCTCTCGCCGATGGGTCTCAGCAACTCCCATCGCCCTGCCTCGGCACCCTGGCCGGCTCGGCGGTGGGACCGTGGCGGCGCGTGCCAAAGCCTGGGCTTCGGCCGAGGTGTCCGTGGCCTTGGCCTGCGACCACGTGGGGCTGCCCGACCCGATGTCCGTGGAGGTCTCCCTGAGCCCGTTCCTCGGCGGTTCTCGCCTGGCAGGCCGGTTCCCCGCGTTTGTTCAGAACGGACGGGTGGGCCGGCCCTTACGCCGCCAGCTTGTACACGCCTCCGTGACCTTCGAGCATCTCGTATCGGGTCCGCTGATGCTCGGCGCAGGACGCTTCCTCGGATTGGGCTTGATGCGTCCGGTGCCAATGTCTGAATCGTCGAGGGCCAGCACGGACGGAGCCGATGATGAGTAGTCCCGATGGGGTTCCGGGCGGCGGTGTTGGCGGGCCGCCGGTTCCGGGCGAGCTGACCTCCGGTGACTTTGCCGCATTCTTCCGTGATGTCCATGGCTGCGACCCGTTTCCGTGGCAGCAGCGGCTGACGGCGCAGGTGCTGGAGGGGTACGCATGGCCAAAAGTCATCGACCTCCCGACGGGTACCGGGAAGACTGCGGTGCTCGACACGGCGGTGTTCGCGATGGCCGCACGACCGGGGACTTCTCCCCGGCGGGTCGTGTTCGTCATCGATCGACGGATCGTCGTCGATCAGGTCTACGAACGAGCAGAGCGGATTCGGGAGAAGGTAGAAACGGCCGCTACTCCTCTTCTGAAGCAGGTGCGGGATCGATTGCGAGGCTTGAGCGGCGACGAACCCCTCGGCGTCGCTGCGTTGCGGGGCGGGATTCCCGTGGATGGCGACTGGACGCATCGTCCGGATCAACCCTGGGTGGTGGTCTCCACCGTGGACCAGTTCGGCTCCCGTCTACTTTTCCGAGGGTATGGAGTCACGCCGGGCATGCGGCCGATCCATGCCGGGCTCGCCGGCAATGACTGTCTCGTGATCCTGGATGAAGTGCACTTGAGCGTCCCGTTCGCGAAGACGCTTGCGCAAGTGTCCGCACTGCGCTGCTCGGAGCTGCTGCCTCGACGGTTCTCGACGGTCGAAATGTCGGCGACGCCGAGTGACGAGGCGGCAGAGCGCTTCGCCCTTCTTGAGACGGATCTGGATGGATGCAAGGAGCTGTGTCGCCGTGTGGAGGCTGCCAAACAGGCGGAGCTCGTGCCGGTACGGAATCAGGAGGCGGTGCCGGCGGCCGTCCTGAAGATCGTCAAGTCGATCGCCAGCGCCATCCGCCGGAACGAGTCTCGGGTTCGCAGCGTCGGTGTCGTCGTGAATCGGGTGCGCACGGCTCGCGAGACGCATGAGCTGCTCGCGGGCGAAGGCCACGACGCACACCTCATCACCGGACGCATGCGGCCGCTGGATCGGATCGATGCCCTGGACCGGCTCATCCCCGTGGTCGATCCCGACGGTGGCCGGCGCGACGACGAGCTCGCCGTCGTCGTTGCCACCCAGGCCATCGAGGTCGGTGCGGATTTCAGCTTTGACGCCCTCGTCACCGAGTGCGCCGCAGTGGACAGCCTTCGCCAGAGGTTCGGGCGCCTCGATCGTCGCGGAACCTGGTCGGAACGGACCGGCTGCCCGGCGCAAGCCTGGATCATCGGACCCAAGTCGGTGGTCGGATCGAAGAAGCCCGATCCGATCTACGGCGAGTCGGCCAGATTGACGTGGGAGGAACTCGAACGCCGTTCCGAGGGGAGCGGGCTGCTGGATGTCGGCCCGACCGCCTTGCGGGATTTCCCGAATGGTGCCAATGCGCCGAGAGCAAAGGCTCCGCTCCTGCTCGGAACGCACCTGGACGCGTGGGTCCAGACTCGTCCCGAGCCCCTCGTGCAACCGTCCGTCGAATGGTTCCTGCACGGCATCGACCAGAATCGTCCGGCGGATGTCTCGATCCTTTGGCGTTGGGATCGGTCCGCGGAAGCGTTGCGTCTCGTTCCACCCAGGCAAGCGGAGTTCATCCAGGTTCCTCTCGCGGCCGCGAGGTCCTGGCTGGCCGACGGCGTGGAAGTCGAAGTCGCTGATGTCGGGCAGGTACTCGAGGCGCAGGACGTTCACTCCTCGGACAAACCACGCACCAGGGACTGGGTTCGTTGGGCCGGGTTCGGCGGCGGCGTCGAGAAGCATGTCGAGGTCGAGGAAATCCGTCCCGGAGATGTGCTCATAGTGGACCCGGGGAGAGGCGGGCTGACCGCGGGAACCTGGGACCCTTCCTCCTCGGATACGGTGGAGGACCTGGGCGATGCGGCCCAGAGCGCTTACCGCCGCAAAGCGACCTTGCGCCTCGATTCGAGGCTGCCTTATGTGAATTCCCCGCCAACCCCTGCCGACGACGCTGAAGCGGACACCGCCGCCCCGGAGCGCATTGCCGGTTGGCTCGAAGCCCCGACTATGGAGCCGAGCCAACGGCCCGACTGGATGCGGGAGATCATTCGGAAGCTGGGCAGCAACTTCGAAGTGACCTCGGTCGGGCTCGACGACGAGGCCCCGAGCAAGGGCTACTACATCCTGACCGAACGGCACCGGGAAACCAGCAAGCCGGTGGTGGATGCCGCGGCCATGGACGGTTCGGACGAGTCCGGCTCCTTTACATCTACGGGCGTGACCCTGAGCCGACACCTTGATGGCGTGGGGGAGCGCGCCGGCCACATCGCGGAGAGATTGGGCTTTTCGCCCGAGATTGCGGAGGATCTCCGTCTCGCCGGCCGGCTTCACGATCTGGGCAAGGTGGACAGCCGCTTCCAGCGGCAACTGGTGGGCGGCGACCCCGTGGAGCTGGAAATGCGGCGTGGCGAGCCCCTCGCCAAGTCACTGCGGGGTGCCCGCAGGATTCGGGGATACCCGGAGGGGATGCGGCACGAGGTGGCGAGCGTCGCCATGATCGAGTCGAACGGCGATGTTCTCGGGCCCGCCCACGACCGGGATCTGGTGCTCCATCTGGTCGGAACCCACCATGGATTCGGACGCCCACTCCCGCCGATCATCGAAGATCCGGAGCCGCAGATGCTCTCCTACACGTTGGACGGTCACCTCCTGAACGCCGCGTCCGATCTGGCGGATACCTCCCTTGCGCTCGACATGGCCGACCGTTTCTGGCGTCTGCTGGAGCGGTACGGATACCACGGGTTGGCATGGCTCGAAGCCGTCGTGCGACTGGCCGACCATCAGCAGAGCGCCGAGGAGGCGAAGCAGGCATGAGCGGCACCCATCTTCCCGGGCTTGAAGGCACGAATCCGTTGGGGTTCCTCGCGGCCCTTGGCGTGCAGGTGGCTTTCGGGAACGAGGATGCGCAGCCACGGCTTTGGTGGAGCGAGGACGTTGTGCCCCACGCGGTCGTAGAAGAGGTGTTCACCATTGATCGGATCGCGACCCAGGCGTTGGAGGCGTTCGCGCATTGGAAGAACAGTCCAGCCGTCAATCCCAGACGGATGGACGGCTCGAAAATGCCGAAGGGGGACGAGCTCAAGCTGATGCCCGAGGACATCGGGGTATATCTCCGGCAAGCGTTGCGGTTTGCATGGAGCGGCGGATTGGCACCTTCCCTCGTGGCAGAGGGTAGCCTGGATAACCAGAGGGCCGCGAAACCGTCCGACTTCTACTTCACAGCGGGGCAACAGAAGTTCCTGGATACGGCCCGCAAGATACTGAATGCCGTCACGAGAGGGGACATCGAGTCGGGTCTCGAAGGTCCGTGGCGCTACGAAAGCGAAGTCCCTTCCCTTGGATGGGACGTCACCGACGATCGGGTGTACGCACTGAGAGCCAACAATCCGAGTCCGGAGAAGAAGCTCACCAATCCGGGACCCGAAGCCTTGGCCCTTCTGGGACTGAGTCTGCATCCCGTCTTCGCGGGCCGAGGCCGAACGGACACGCAGGGATGCTCGGGCTCGTGGAAGGCCGGCTGGTACTCCTGGCCGCTTTGGAAAAGGCCGGCCACACCGCGCGCCGTCAAGGCACTCCTGGCCCACGCTTACGACCACCCGGCGGCTTCAGATCGCGACCGCTGGTATCGCTCGTGGGGCGTATCTACCATCCTTCGGTCACCAATTCGCCGGACCGATCAGGGGGGCTATGGCACTTTCGGTCCGCCGGAGGTCGCTTGGTAGGAGAAGTAGGGAGCGGCACGCTCACTCCCCGACCGGAACCTCCAACGGATCAGCGCTCACCCGAGATGCCGGGGGACCGGCCGTCAACTCGCGGTAGCTGACGCCTCGAACCACCTGTCCCTTCTCTCCGCGGCGAGCGCGGGCGACCGGCTGCCACTACCCAATCATTCGCGACCGGAGCCCGCCGCCAACCCCTGCGCGCCGGTGATCGCGGCATTTGACATCGTCCGTCGTCAGGGTACCGTGCGCCCATGACGCGGCGCAGGCTCCCCATCGGCATCCAGACGTTCCGCGAGATCCGCGAGGACGGCTGCTACTACGTGGACAAGACCGCCCATGCCCGGCGGTTGCTGGACGAGGGCAAGCATTACTTCCTTTCGCGCCCACGGCGGTTCGGCAAGAGCCTGTTCCTCGATACGCTGAAGGAGCTGTTCGAGGGCAACGAGGCGCTGTTCGAAGGGCTCGCCATCCATGACCGCTGGGACTGGTCGATGCACCATCCCGTCCTGCGTCTGAGCTTCGGCGCCGGCCACTTCCAGGGGTTGGGCGACCTGCGGACGGAGGTGATGGATCGGCTGAAGGCCATGGAGGATGACGCGGCGATCACCGATCGCCCCGAATCCGCGCCGGCCCGCTTCGGCCACCTGATCAAAACGCTGCACGGGCGTACCGGCCAGCGCGTCGCGGTGCTGGTGGACGAGTACGACAAGCCGATACTGGATGCGCTGGACACGCCGGAGGTCGCCCGTGCCAACCGCGATTACCTCCGCGGTCTCTACGCAGTCATCAAGGACAGCGATGCGCACATCCGGTTCAGCTTCATCACCGGCGTGAGCAAGTTCTCCAAGGTCAGCCTGTTTTCAGGGCTCAACAACCTCAAGGACATCACCCTGGATCCCCGTTACTCCGCCATCTGCGGCTATACGGACTGCGACCTGGATTCGGTGTTCGCGCCGGAGCTTCCCGGCCTCGACCGGGAGGCGATTCGTGACTGGTACAACGGTTATTGCTGGCTGGGTGACGAGAAGGTCTACAACCCCTTCGACATCCTGCTGCTCTTCGACAAACGCAAGTTCGGCGCCTGGTGGTTCGAGACCGGCACCCCGGCGTTCCTGGTCGAAACGCTGTTCAGGCGCCGGGTGAGCTCCCTCGTTCTCGACGACCTGGTGGGCAGCGCCGACCTCCTGTCCACGTTCGACGTGGACGACATGGCGACGGAGGCGCTGCTCTTCCAGACCGGCTACCTCACCATCCGCGACGAGGAAGACCTCGGCGGTGAGCCGCTGTATCGGCTGGGCTACCCCAACCGGGAAGTGCGTCAGAGTCTCAACCGGAGCCTGCTCCGCTACCTGGTGCGTGATGCGTCGCGCCAGATGGCGAACAGCGTCCGGCTCTACCGGCTTCTGGAGGCCAACGACTTCGCGGGGCTCGAGTCGCTGTTCCAGGCGTTCTTCGCGAGCATCCCGTACGAGTGGTACACGAGCAACGACATCGCGCGCTACGAGGGGTACTACGCGAGCGTGTTCTATTCCTACTTCGCCGCGCTCGGGCTGGACATCACGGTGGAGGACAGCACCAGCCACGGCCGGCTGGACATGGCGGTACGCTTCAACGACAACGTCTATCTCTTCGAGTTCAAGGTCGTCGAGATGGCGCCGGAGGGAGCGGCGATGGCCCAGTTGAAGGAGAAGCGCTACGCGGACAAGTACCGGGGCTCGGGCCGGCCGATCCATCTCATCGCCGTCGAGTTCAGCAAGGACGCCCGCAACGTCGCCGCGTTCCAGGTGGAGCGCGCTTGACCGCAGGCGCGCGCGTATCTCGTCGAACCGGGGGCTTCTCTCGGGAGGAGCCGCTCCCCATCGAAATCGCACCGGCCCGGTAGCCGGATGAACTCGATGCGCCATGAAGCGGAGGAATTCGCTTGCCGTGACGGCTTTCCCGGCACGGCCCGGTCCACGTATCGCAGCGCTGGTGCGCGATACTCGCCCTTTCCGAAGCGCCCTTCGCCACCGGTAGCCCGCCCGGCCGCCGGCCGGCGATACTTGGCACGCTACGCAGCTCCGGGTCCGGAAACGAGAGAGAGCACCCATGTCCAATCGGTTCCTGTTCGCGATTCTTCCCCCGAACGACGATGATGCGCACGCCCTGGCGGAACGGCTCGGGGAAGACGTGCCCGGGTTCGACGTGGTCGCGGCGAAGGACGACACGGCGGTGCGCGACCTCGTCGCGCGGGCGGACGCCGCCTTCGGCTGGGTACCCCCGGAGGCGCTGCCGGTCGCGAAGAACCTGCGCTGGCTCCAGAGCCCCTTCGCGGCGCCGTTTCCCGGCTACTACTACGAGGGGCTCATCGAGCATCCGGTGGTGGTGACGAATGCCCGGGGCATCTACTCCGACCACATCGCCCACCACATCCTGATGTTCATGCTCGCGCTCTCGCGCGGGCTGCCGTACTGGATGGAGGCGCAGCGCGACCGGCGCTGGGACCAGGGCGCCCGCAAGCGCGGTTACGTCAACGTCGTAGGGTCCACCGTGCTCATCCAGGGGGTGGGCGGCATCGGGGCGGAAACCGCGCGGCTGTGCGTGGCGCTGGGATCGACGGTCGTCGGTATCGATCCGCGGCCGGAGCACGACTTCCCGGGGGAGATTCACGCGCCTTCCGCGCTCGATGACCTCTTGCCGGCGGCCGACTTCGTGGTCACCACTGCGCCGCACACGCCGGAAACGGAGTTCATGTGGAACGCGGAGCGCTTCCGGCGCATGAAGCCGTCTGCCTACTTCATCAACATCGGGCGGGGCATGACCACCCGTCTCGACGACCTGACCGCGGTGCTCGCGGCAGGGGAGATCGCGGGCGCGGGGCTCGACGTGTTCGAGCTTGAGCCCCTGCCCTCGGAGCATCCGCTCTGGACGCTGGAGAACGTGCTGCTCACGCCGCACGTCGCGGTGGCCGACGCCGAGGACATCGCCGAACGCCGCTACGCGCTGCTCGCTGACAACGCGCGCCGATTCCTCGCCGGCGAGCCTCTTCGCAACGTGGTGGACAAGGCGCGCTGGTACTGACGCCCGGCACGGAATAGTCCCGTTCTACGCGGGCCGGATGAACGCGCCGCTTCCTGCCGGCGCGACAACCTGGCTGTCGATGAACACCGGCTTTCCTCGCACGTACGTCGCTTCCACCCGGGCGCCGAAGCGCATCCCGTCGTACGGGCTCCACTTCACCTCCGAGGCCATGTTCGCGGCGTCGAAGGTCCAGGGTGAGGGGTCGACGACGATGAAGTCCGCGTCTCCTCCCGGTATCAGCGCACCCTTGCGCGGAAAAAGGCCGAAGTGCCGTGCCGGGCGTTCGGAGAGCAACTCCGCCACTCGGGTCGCGGGCATCGCGCGGTCGCTCACCATGCCGGTATAGAGCGCGGCGAAAATCGTCTCGAGGCCGGGGATGCCCGCGCCGTTCTTGAAGATGTCCGGGTCGGACTTGCGCGAGAGCGGCCATGCGACGTGGTCGGAGGACACGAAGTCGATCTCGTCCGCGGCGATCTTCTCCCACAGCGCCGCCTTCTCCGCGGCGGGGCGGATGGGTGGGTTCTGCTTGAGCCGCGCGCCCATCCGAAGGACGTCCCCCTCGTCGAAGACGAGGTACTGCACGCACGTCTCCGCGCTCACCCGCACTCCGTCCTCCCGGTATCGACGCACGTGGTCGAACCCGCGCGCGAGCGAGCTGTGCACGATGTGGCAGCGGACCCCGGTCGCCCGTGCGATCTCGAACACGGCCACGTTCGCGATGAGCTCCGCGAGCGGAGGGCGGCTTGCGCCGTGCGCCTCCGGGGTGTTGCGCCGTTCCCGCTCGAACTGCTCGGTGAGGCGTCGCACGATGTGCGGATCCTCGTTGTGGAACGCCACCGGAAGCCCGGTCTTCGCGATGACCGGGAAGATCTCGAAGAGCTCTCCCGTGTCGTACCCCGGGAAGCGGACGGGATGGTATTCGTAGGTCGATACCTTGAAGGCGCAGGCGCCGGCGTCGGCGAGCTCGGGAATGCCGTCCGCGCCCGCTCCCTTGCGGGCGGTGGCGTAGAGCGCGACGTCGACGACGGCGAGACGCTCGATCGTGCCGACCTTGTTGCGCAGGCGCTCCACCGTGTCGACCGGATGGGGATCGTCGAACGGCATGTCCACGATCGTCGTGACCCCGCCCGCGGCGGCGGCCCGGGAGGCGTCGCCCAGTCCCTCGATGCCGGCCGCGCTCCCCGCGTGCACCTGACCGTCGACGACCCCGGGGAACACGAGCTTGCCGCCGCCATCGACGGTGGCCCTCCCGGGCGGTGCGGGGCCGGTCCCGATCGCTCCGATGGTCCCGTCCGAGATGCCGAGATAGCCTCCGGCGAGCACGCGATCCGGAAGCACGAGGTCGCCGCGAACGATGAGGTCGAACATGAATTCCCCTCCGATGTGGCCCCCGTCCTTGGCGCGCCGGGCGCTGGGGCCGCCTGCTCACCTCCCGAGGGAGGAGCCCTGTCCGTGTCCGGGAGCCTCCATCGACCGGCGGCTCGCCCTTGTCACCATGCCGAGCAGCACCCCCGGCAGTCGCTACGTCTTGATGCTCCTTCGCGGCAGCGCGCGCCAAGGCCGAACCGCGGCCGGTACCGGGGTTGTCTCGTCCAGGCCGCGTCCGATGGCCGCATGGTCGTGGCGGCAATGGTACGCCGCTTCTCCTTGGTCGGGCGATTCCCAATCGACACGACACCTCGGCGCTCCAGATCAATGAGGCCCCGGCGGTTTCGCCGGGGATGGGCCGTCTCCGCGTTCTCGTCCGCCGCGGCGAGGCGCTCGCTTCAATGAGGCCCCGGCGAATTCGCCGGGGATGGCTCTCGTGGCGGCTGAGCGGCGCCGAAGCGTCCGCAGTCGCTTCAATGAGGCCCCGGCGAATTCGCCGGGGATGGACGGCCGGATGGATCGCGCGTGCCAATAGGGAGGACAGGCTTCAATGAGGCCCCGGCGAATTCGCCGGGGATGGGTCGTGCGGGGTGTCGAGGTCCGACGCCAACCAGTGGTGCTTCAATGAGGCCCCGGCGAATTCGCCGGGGATGGCGCACAACGGCGAGGTCGTGAATATCCGAGTTGAGCGGCTTCAATGAGGCCCCGGCGAATTCGCCGGGGATGGCCCGCCGTTCCAGGCGGTTGGATTCTGGCACGGGACGCGCCGGTTTGCGAGCGCTCGTGCACTCGTGCTCGGCCTGCCTTCGATCGGCGGCCGGTTCGGGCTTCCTGGCTGTCAAAGAGCGGCGGTGGCTCAACACGTTACGACACTTCGAGCGCTGCCCGGCCATCCGCGTGAACCGAAGCCCTCGCGCGCCGGCCGGCAGGCGGCCGACGGCCGCGGCTAGACGATGATAGCTCTCCGCTCGGGCGCCTCATAGCTCTTGCCGAGGCTCTCGACGCGCGGCTCGACCTGGCCCGCCGGCCCGAGGTCGAGGATCACGACATGGTCTTCCGACGGCTTGATGGCCTTCTCCAGGCGCTCCGTCATCTCGAACCTCCGACGCGCGGTCAGCCGGCACTGGAACACGGAGAGCTGGAGCCAGTGCCCGTAGCCCTTCATCGTCTTGAATACCTTCTGCCACCGTTTGCGGTCGGCGATGTCGTAGGCGATCACGTAGAGTCTTTCGCTTGCCATGATTTGCCTCGGCATGTGATGGGGCGGTCGGAGTGGGAGAGGTGGATGCCGGTCTTGCACCTGTTGGCCGTGGCCTACCTCGGAAGGTAATGGGGGTAAGCGCGGATTTCGCCCTGGAGGTAACGGGCGAGGAGCCGTGCCTGCACGTCGATCAGCCGGCGCATGGATATCCGATAGCCGAAGACCGGGTGGGTGGTCTCCTGGTCGAGCCGCCGTTCGTACGCGGCGATCAGGGCCTTTCGACCGTTCGGCTTGAGCGCCCAGGCGGGTCCGTTGGTCGTGAAGTCGTCGATCCGGATCTCGCCGTTGTTGATCACCTGCAGCGCGCAGGAGTCGGCGACAATCGGCCGGAACGGTTCCATCAGGTCGAGAGCCAGGGCCGGTCGACCGTGTCTGGGACGGTGGTACAGGCCCATGTACGGATCGAGTCCCACCGTCGCGAGGGCAGTGAGCAGGGTTCGGGTCAGCATGGAATAACCGAACGAGAGCAGGGCGTTCACCGGATCCGTCGGCGGGCGCCGCGTCCGTCGCGCAAACTCGAACCCTGGAAGGTCCTTCGCCGCGGCCGGAGCGAGCATCGCCTCGAAGTGGCTGAAGTACGTCGCGGCCGCTTCGCCCTCGTAGCCCAGCAGTCGCAACTCGTCCGGCGCGGCTCGCGACCGCTCCGCAACCCGGCGCAGGTTTGCGAGAACGCGGTCCCGCTCCTCCGCGGGCCGATCGGGCCGCCAGTTCCGTCGGAGCATGGTCCGTGTGTTCCGGATCTTCGCCGCCACCAGCTCCCGCGAGAAGGCCATCCGGCGGCGTTCGTCGGCTGCGGTTCGAAACTGCGCCTCCCGCACCGCGACGTTCCGGCTGCCGGTCCCGACGGTATGCCCGAGGAGCCACCCACCCGACGACATCCAGCTCACCGGGACCTCGGCGCGCATCAGGGCGTGCAGAGTCGGGGTGGTAACCGCGACCGGTCCGAGAAGGGCGACCTGCGACACGTCGATCATCGGCACCTCGACCTTCTCGTCGCCCGCCTCCACCACCAGCCGCTCTCCCTGCTTTCGGACCCGTGCCCCCGGCGTCTGGACGTAGAGCGGAAGTGCGGGGTCGTCGGCCGGGTTGAGCGGACGGGGCGGCTGTCCCTTGGCAAAGAAATTGGTCTCGTCGGGAAGGCAGATGCCGGCCAGGGAGCACCGTGTGCACTTGGGACTGTCTTCAAGGGGCGGCGGGCGGCGGCCGGAGGCAGCGGCGAGGCGAAGCTCCGAGATCGCCGCGCGCGTCCGCTCCCGCAGCTCTTCATCGAATCGGACGTAGACCCGCTCGCGCGACCCCGCGAACCACAGTGCGCCCTCGGTCACCGTGTAGCCGTTGTCTTCGAGAATCAGACCCTGGGCACAGAGCTGGACTCGCTCGGGCTCGTAGGCGCCGGCCGCCACGTGCGGCCGCTTTCCCTTCTTGAAGTCGACGGGAACGACGCGGTCGCCCTGCGTCTCCACCACGTCCATCTTCGCGATGATGCCGAGGGTCTCGGACGAAAGGGTGACTGAACTCGCCCGGGCGAATTCCTGGTCGGCCTCCTCCGGGGCGGGTAGTTTTCCCCGCTCCGCGTCGACCCGGCGATGGACCCGCTGCCCCTGGGCGGTGTCGCCGGTGTCCGCCCACTCCCCCTCCACCCACTCGAGATAGGCAAGCCTCGGGCAGTAGATCCACTCGTTCACCATGCGGGCGGGAACGAGCGTCTCGTCCTCGCCTCGCGCCGGGGCGAGGAGCGGCAGGGAAATCTGGGAGGGGGTGCTCATGTCACGGAAATCACGCGTCGCGCGGTCGAGGGTCGCCTGGTCCCGGATGGATCGGCCGTCGTCCGGCCCATCGGGTCCATCCTGCCCACCCGGCTCCAGGGAGCCTGGCTGGACCCATAATCGGACCGATAGCGGCCTCGCTTCCGAATGGTGTCCTTGCCCGGCAATTCCGACCGGTTTCGGGAGCCGCCCTCGGCGGCGTTCCGGCCCTGTTGGTCTTTCCGAATATCGAAGGTTCCGGCTGTTCGGAACCAATATTGAAGAAATCGGATGTCAACGCAACCTTGAGGCGCCGTGACCGCGGGCACCGCCGGAATTCACAGGCACGTGCCGCGGGATTCCACAAGTACCTATAATGCGGGAAAGCGCTCCCGGCGGGCGTGCATCGCGAGGCGGCACCACATGGCGGAACGAAGCTTTGCGAAGGAGGTCCGGACCCTCGCCCTCGGCGACGGCGACGTCTTCCACGGTGAGGGGATCCTCGCGGTCGCGAAGGCCCTGCTCCAGTCCGGGGTGTCCTACGTGGGCGGCTACCAGGGGGCGCCGGTCTCCCACATGATGGACGTCTTCAACGACGCCCGCGAGATACTGGACTCTCTCGGCGTCCACGTCGAGACCTGCGCGAACGAGGCGGCCGCCTGCGCCATGCTCTCCGCCTCCATCAACTACCCGGTGCGCGGATGCGCGGTGTGGAAGTCCACCGTCGGAACCAACGTCGCCTCCGACGCGCTCTCGAACCTCGCGTCCGCGGGGGTCACCGGCGGCGCGCTCATCGTGGTGGGCGAGGACTACGGCGACGGGGCGAGCATCATCCAGGAGCGAAGCCACGCCTTCGCGATGAAGTCGCAAGTCTGGCTCCTCGACCCCCGACCGAGCCTGCCCGCCATGGTGCGTGCGGTCGAGAAGGGCTTCGAGCTCTCCGAGGCGAGCGGCACCCCGGTGATGCTCGAGCTCCGCATCCGGGCCTGCCACGTCCACGGCAGCTTCGCAACGAAGTCCAACCGCCCGCCCGCCTACTCCAGCCGGCGGTTCCTCGAAGGGCCGCGTTTCGACCACGAGCGGATCTGCCTCCCGCCCGCCACCTACCTCCAGGAGCAGAAGAAGGTGAAGGAGCGGTGGCCGGCGGCCATCGAGTTCATCCGTGAGAGCGGCCTCAACGAGCACTTCCCGGCCTCCGGTCCGGACGCCATCGACGACGTCGGGATCGTCACCCAGGGCGGGATGTACAACGCGGTGCTCCGCGCCCTCGCCCTTCTCGGGTTCGCGGATTCGGCGGGAAATGCGCGGATCCCGATCTTCGTCCTCAATGCGACCTACCCGCTCGTCCCGGAGGAGATCTCGGGGTTCTGCGCGGGAAAGCGCGCCGTTCTGGTCGTCGAAGAGGGGCAGCCGAACTACCTCGAGGAAGCGATCGGGAGCCTCCTTCGCAAGGCCGACGTGAATACGGCGCTCCTCGGCAAGGGGCCGTTCCCGATGGCCGGCGAGTACACCGGCGAGGTCGTGCTCCGCGGCGTCGACGCGTTCCTCCGCGAGTCGCTCGGGCACAACGAGGCCCCCGACCCCGGGGTCGTCGGGTCGGTCGACGAGGCCAAGCGGCGCGCGACGGAGATCCTCGCCGCCCCGGTCCCCGGGCGTCCGCCCGGCTTCTGCACCGGCTGCCCGGAGCGCCCGGTGTTCAGCGCGCTCAAGATCGTGCAGCGCGAGGTGGGGGAGATGCACGTGAGCGCCGACATCGGCTGCCACACCTTCGCCACCCTGCCGCCGTTCCACGTCGGCAACACCGTGCTCGGCTACGGGCTCGGCCTCGCGAGCTCGGCCGCGATCACCCCCCACATGGGCAAGCGCACCGTCAGCATCATGGGCGACGGGGGGTTCTGGCACAACGGCCTCACCACCGGGGTCGCAAGCTCGGTGTTCAACCAGTCGGACGACGTCCTCATCGTCATGAACAACGGGTACACGTCGGCGACAGGGGGGCAGGCGATCCCCTCGACGAAGATCGGCTCCGGCGCGAACGGGCGTGCCGGCGCAAACGGGAACGCGAGCATGGACGTCCGCTTCGAGGAGTCCGGCCCGGGCGCGAGCCTGAGCATCGAGAGCGCCCTCCGGGGTGTCGGGGTGAAGTGGGTCCGGCGGGTCCGCACCTACTCCGTCGAGAAGATGGTGAAGACCCTGCGGGCCGCCCTCACCGGCGACGCGAAGGGGCTCAAGGTCATCGTCGCGGACGGCGAGTGCCAGCTCATGCGCCAGCGCCGGTACCGCCCCTGGTTCGCCAGGCGCCTCAAGGCGGGCCGCCGCGTGGTGCGCACCCGCTTCGGGGTGGACGAGGACGTGTGCACCGGGGACCATTCCTGCATCCGTCTCTCCGGCTGCCCGAGCCTCACCGTGAAGGAGAGCCCGGACCCCCTTCGCACCGATCCGATTGCCCACGTCAACAACGACTGCGTGGGATGCGGCCTCTGCGGCGAGGTCGCGCACGCCGCGGTGCTCTGCCCATCGTTCTTCCGGGCCGAGGTCGTGAACAACCCCTCGGCCTGGGACCGGCTCCTCCACGGCGTTCGAACCACGGTGATCGGCGCGCTTGCCCGCGCCTGATTCCGGAGCCGGAGCCGTCATGGCCGGTGCGAACCCGAATTCCGATTCGAACGCGGGCGCGAGCGCGGCCCTGGGCTCGAACCCGGGCGGCGACTCCTCCGCTCGTGCCGTCGCCGGAGCGGAGCCCGGATCTCCGAGTGCGGTCGGGGCGGGCGTAGCGAACTCCGGGGACGTCCCCGGCCCCGCTCCCGCCCCTTCCCCGGACGATCTGACGGAATCCCGCGACCGCGGGGCGGCGCCGGACGAGGCGCCCGACCGGACCTGGACGGTCCTCATCGCGGCCCTCGGCGGAGAGGGAGGCGGCGTGCTCTCGAACTGGCTCGTGGACGCGGCCTCGGAGGACCGGCGGACCGTGCAGGCGACCTCGGTGCCGGGAGTCGCGCAGCGCACCGGCGCCACCACGTACTACGTCGAGATCGGTCCGCGGCGCGGGGGCGGCGGCGACGGGACCGGAACGGACGGCGCCGCCGGCGGCGATGCGCCCGCGGAGGGCGCGCCCGCGGGATCCGTCCGCGGCTCCGGCGGCCGGGTCATGGCCCTCCTTCCCACCCCGGGCAACGTCGATCTCCTGGTCGCCTCCGAGCTCCTCGAAGCGGGGCGGGCCGCCCAGAACGGGATGATTACCCCGGAGCGGACCACCGTCATCGCCTCCACCCACCGGATGTTCGCCATCGCGGAGAAGAGCGCGATGGGGGATGGCCGCTTCAACGACGAGCGGGTGCGGCGCGCGGTGCGGGAGCTTTCGCGCCGGCACGTGCTGACGGACCTCGGCAAGGTCGCGGAGCGGGCCGGCACGGTGCTGAGCTCGGTGCTGCTCGGCGCGATCGCGGGGAGCGGGGCGCTCCCCATCTCGCGCGAGCGGCTGCGGGGGGCCATCGAGAGGGCGGGGATCGCGGTAGAGGCGAACCAGCGCGGCTTCGACGCCGGGTACCGGCTCTTCGACGACGAGGCGGTTATCGGGCCGGACACCGGCTCGGACGTTGCCCCGGATCGAGGGACCGATGCGGCAGCGTCGCCCGACGCCGCCTCCTCGCCGGTGCCTTCGTCGGCCGCCGCTCGCCTCGATGCATTGCCCGAGCCGGTCCGCGAGTTCGCCCGCATGGGCGTGGAGCGAACGGCCGACTACCAGGATGCGCGATACGCGGCCCTGTATCTCGATCGCATCGAGGGCCTGCTCGCCCGGACGGCGGCCTCCCCGGCGACGGCCGCCCCGCCAGCCGCCAGCGCCCCGGAACCGGAGGCTCCCCACGCCGCCGCGCGCGAGGTGGCCCGGCAGCTCGCGCTCTGGATGTGCTTCGAGGACCTCGTCCGGGTCGCGGACCTCAAGACCCGGCGCGCCCGCATCGAACGGGTGCGGGCCGAGGTACGGGCAAAGCCGGAGCAACCGGTGACGATTACCGAGTTCCTGAAGCCGGGGGTGGACGAGTGGTGCTCGGTCCTGCCCGGGTGGCTCGCCCGGCCCATCCTCCGCGCCGCCGACCGGGGCGGATGGCGCCGCCGGCTGAACGTGGGGCTCCACGTGCGCACGAGCTCGGTGAGCGGCTTCCTCCTGATGTGGACCCTCGCCCGCCTCAAGAGGCTGCGGCGCGGGATGCACCGCTTCCGGGAGGAGCAGGGGCGGATCGAGACGTGGCTCGGGCGGGTCGGCGAAGCGTACGCGGCGAGCCCCGCCCTTGCCGTCGAGGTGGCGAAATGCGCGAACCTCGTGAAGGGCTATGGGGACACCCACGAGCGAGGGGTCCGGAACTTCGAGCGCACGATGGCCTGTCTCGCGACCTGCACCGCGGCCTCCGACCCCGCGGGGAGTCTCCGCGCGCTCCGGGAGGCGGCGCTCGCCGATCCCGATGGGGATCGGCTCGACGACGCGATCGCCGCCCTCGAGGGCCGAGTCTCCCCCGCGAGCGGCTGAGAGCGGCTCCGCGCCGCCCGGGACCGGCCGCGCCCGGCCCCGCCCTCACCTCCAAAATCTCGCTTCCGGACCTGCCCCCCACGAGGGCAAGGTGCCCCGGGCGCGATGCCCGCGTTCCGCGGCCGTCGCGCGGAAGGCCTACAGCACCCCGTTGATGGCGCGAAGGTAGAGGGCCTCGAGGTTCTCGGCGTCGAGGGGGACCGGGTTGGTCGGCGACGAAGGGTCCTCCGCCGCCATCGGGGCGAGGCGGCGGGCGTACGGCTCGTCGACGCCGATGTCCTCGAGGGTGTGGGGAATGCCGATCCGCTCGCGGAGCGTGAGGACCCAGTCGAGGACGGCGGCGAAGGACGGACCCGGCAGATCGAGGTAGCGGGCGACGGCGACCATCCTGTCCTCGATGGCGGGGCGGTTGAAGTCGAGGACGTAGGGCATCACCACCGCGTTGGTGAGGCCGTGGTGGGTGTCGAGGACCGCGCCGCAGGGGTGGCTCAGGGAGTGCATCGCGCCGAGCCCCTTCTGGAAGGCGGTCGAGCCCATGGAGGCCGCGACCTGCATGCGGGCGCGGGCGGCGAGGTCGGCCCCGTCCGCGACCGCGTCGGGGAGCGCCTCGCGGACGAGGCGCATGCCCTCGAGGGCGATCCCCTGCGCGAGCGGGTGGAACACGGGGCTCGAAAACGCTTCGAGGCAGTGGGAGAGAGCGTCCATCCCGACCGCCGCGGTGAGGGGGGCGGGCAGCCCGACGGTGAGCTCGGGGTCGAGGATCACGCGCCCCGGCATCATCGCGGGGTGGAAGATGATCCGCTTGACGTGTTCCCCACGGGTGTCCGTGATGGCGGACGCGCGTCCGGTCTCCGAGCCGGTGCCGGAGGTGGTGGGGACCGCGACGACCGGCACCAAGCCCGCCTCGTCGACCCGGGTCCACCAGTCCTCCCGGTCCTCGAAGTCCCAGATGGGGCGGGCCTGCCCCACCATGAGCGCGACCGCCTTTCCGGCGTCGAGGGCGCTGCCGCCCCCGAAGGCGATGACCCCGTCGTGGTCTCCGGCCCGGAGTGCCGCCACTCCGTCCAGGACGTTCGCCTCCACCGGGTTGGCCTGGACGTCCGAGAAGACCGCACACCCGAGCCCCGCCTCCTCGCAGGCGGCGACCGCGTTCGCCACCATCGGCAGGGCGGCGAGCCCCGGGTCCGTGACCAGCAGAGGGCGCCCGATGCCGAGTTCGCGGCACGCCTCCGGCAGCTCGCGGATGCGCCCCGCCCCGAAGCGGATCGAGGTGGGGTAGCCCCAGTTCCCGGCGAGAGAAGCCAGCTCGTCCATCGCTTACTCCAAGGCCCGAAACGCGAAGCCTAACCGACGAGGAGCCGGCGAGAGCACGCAACGGACGAGTTCACGGTGCCGACGCGAGGAGACGAGCTGCGCAGCCCATCCCGTCCCGCGGATCAGCCCCGGTGCAGCAGCGGGCTCGGCACCCCGTAGCTCAGCACGTGCAGCTCCTTCTTGGCGCGCGTTGCGGCCACGTACAGCAGCGCCCGCTCCTCCGTCTCCGCCGATTCGCGGGCCGCGGCGTCACTCTTTCCGTCGATGGCGGCAGTGAGCGGAACCAGGCCCCGGTTGATGCCCGCCATCACCACTCGCTCGAACTCGAGGCCCTTGACGCGATGCATGGTGGCGACGCGGACGCCTCCGCGCGCGTCATCGTCGATCGTGTTTCGTTCAATGACGGTGGTCTCGATACCCTCTGCGCGTAGCGCCTTCTCCACCGCTCGTCGCTCTTCGTTGGTTCGAGCGACGACGCAAACGGCGCGTAGCGACTGACCCTGGCCCTCCAGTTCCTGAAGGTAACGGACCAGGTAGTCGTTCTGCTCTTCCTGGGACCCGAAGTGTCGGAGGACCGGGTCGGGCCCGCGCGTCAACGACCAGGGGTTCGTATATCTGAAGCGCGCCGGTCTCCGGGTTGATGTCACAGCGGTGGCGAAGTGCCCACCTGTAAGCCTCGTCGTGCTTGTCCGTCCACAGGAGCATGTGGCGGTCGCCACGCTCCGGTTTCGACACGATCGCCCGGTATCCCCGGTCGATGCGGAGTGATCGCATGTTGGGGTCGCGGGCACCCTGGATCCGTTCGTAATTCAGGCCGCTCGAGGACGGATTGGCGTTGAACCGGCTGATGAGCGTCCGCACCCCTCGCTGCTGGCTGGATGGAAGCTTGGCGTAGGCGACGAGGAAGTCGCTCGACATCGCCATCTTCGTGTTGGTCACCGCAACGAACCTCGGGGTTGCCGTTCGTTCGGGCCCAGCCGGCTGGGCCGTCGGATTCGGGTCTCAGTCGATGAGAGAAGCCGCCAACGCATCGACGCCGTCCTCCATCTCGCCGTCGAACACCTGCCATCCCGCTTGCTCAAAGGTGGGTCTCGATTCCCGCTGTTCCGGGAGCAGCACCGCTATGTTTCGCTCCGGCCAGGCAAGCTCGGCCTCGGCAAGCACTACCCCGTTGTTGCCGGTCAGCTCGAATCCGACCATCGGAACCGGCGCCTGCCGTTTGAACAAGTCCTTCACCAAGCGGCGCATGTCAGCCGCAACCAACTCCATTGTGTCCATCCAGTCCGCTGCGGTCTTGTCGTGCTCCCGCGTGCTCCGTACCGGCGAAACGCGCCGTGGAGCATTGGTCACATCCTCTCCAGGGGGGTGGGTGTCCCCGGATGCATGCATTTCGAGAGCGGATCCCTCCGGGACCCACAATTCATCGGCCGACCAGTTGGAGGCAAGACAACCGCACGTCACCCGGAACGGTGGGCGCGTCCCCTCGATGTGGCTGATGTTGTGCAGGTTCCCGTCACTGCCCCAGAACACGGCTACTCCCTGGTTCGTTTCACACCGGAGGTACCAGTTTCCGCTCCGTGTACGGCGTCGCTCTCCGACGAGCGACCGGATTTCCAGAGTCCGCAGTTCAGGTCGCCTCCTGCTCATTTCGCGCTGACCTGCAATCCGCTCCGCCGCTGGCGTCGAAGCCAACGTCGGTCAAACTTCAAATTGGCCGTCAGCGTCATGTTTGGGACGAGCACTCGGACCAGCATGCGATGAAAGATCTTACACCTGCTACGACGAATCAATCGTCAAGAGAGACATGTTTCCGCGCTGTCGACACCCCGATTCCAGTCCGGTCTTTCTCGTGCCTCAAGCGACGAGAATCGCGGCAACCGATTCGGTGAGGTTCTCGGCTGTGCCGTCAAAGACTGTCCATCCCGCTTCCTCGAATAACGCTGCCCAGACCCGCTGCTCGGCGAGCAGCACGGCAACCTTCAAATCTGACCAGGCGAGTTCGGCTTCGGCGATCACGCGTCCTTCGGGGCCCGTGAGCTCGAATCCGACCTCGGGCGCCGGCAGGTCGAGGCCCGACCAGTGCTCCATTGCCGGTCGAAGCTCGGGCGCGACGAGGGCGAGCGCCTCCTTCCATTCCTCCCGTGGGGCGTCACCTGGAGGTGCCGAGTCGACCCGTACGTATTCGGGATAGACGTGGCGCGTGACACCGAGGCGCGTGGTCCACCAGGCGTTCGG
>JAJECB010000448.1 GCA_022822245.1 Gammaproteobacteria bacterium | reverse complement strand
TCCCCCGCCGGGCGCGGCCCGCGAACCCGCCGGCCGGGCGATCCCCCGAGTCTACCCCGGAACGCCGCCCGCCGCGGGACCGGGCGGCGGGCGGCGTGCGCGTTCCCTGCGGGGAGCGCGGGCCGCCCGAAGCACAAGGAGCAGGGCGGGTTTATTCGGGCGGCTTGCCTCCCGGCCAGACGGGGGATTGGGCGAGGTCCTCCCATCCGATGGGGGCGCGGCAACGCTCGGCCGCCGCCGCGGGCTCGAGCGACGCATCCCAGTCCCCGGCGATGTAGCGGTGCCCGGTCCACGCTCCCCCCGCCTCGGAGCAGAGCCAGAGCAGGGGCGGCACCATCGCCGCCGGGGGGACCATCGCGGCGCGGTCGATACCCGACTCGGCCGGCACCATCGGGGTGTCGGCGGGGCCGCCCGGCACCACCACGTTCACGGTCACCCCCCGGTCCGCGAACTCCTTCGCGTGACCGGCGGACATCGCCTCCAGACCCGCCTTGGGGGGGCTGTAGGGATGGAATCGGCCGCGGAGCATGGTGAAGAAGCTCGTCGTGACGTTGACGATGCGCCCCCAGCCCTGCTCGAGCATCCCCTCGATCGCGGCGCGGGTCAGGTACCACGCCCCCGAGAGGTTCACGGTGACGAAACGGTCCCAGACCTCGGGGTCGATCTCGTGAATCTCGATGAAGTTGGTCATGTGGTCCCTGCGGATGACCCCCATGCCCATCGCCCCGTTGTTGACGAGGACGTGCAGCCCGCCAAGGCGCTCCCGGGTCATCGCGACCGCCGCCTCGCATTCCTCGTAGCGGGAGATGTCGGTGTGCCCGGTGACGAGCCGGCCGGCTCCGAGCGCTTCGTCGTGGGTAGCCGCGAGGGCGGCGAGCCCGTCCTCGTCGACATCGAGCGCGGCCACCCGGGCGCCCCCGCCGAGAAGCCCCCGCACGAACTCGCGTCCAATGCCCCCGGCCGCCCCGGTGACGATGGCGACCTTCCCTTCCAGTTGTCGCGTGTTCATCTCTCGCGGATCCACTCGCGAAGGGCTTCGTCTATCCGGGTCTGCCAGCCGCGGCCATCCGCCTTGAAGTGTTCGATGACCTCGGGGGAAAGCCGGATCGTCGTCGAGATCTTGGGCCTGGCCAGATGTGGCCTGCCGCGGCGGACGCTGGCCTCGGCGAACTTCTCCGGCCAGCCGTCCGTGGAGAGATCCGGGGCGTCATCCTCTTCCAAACCGCGGCGCGTAGAGTGCCTGTTCCCGCTCATTTGCCTTCCTCATGCTGATGATGCGCTGCGTGCCATTCCGCGGAGTCCACGCGAGGACTACCATTCGTCCATCGAGGAATCCGATGGTGATGAAGCGGTCCTCGCCATAGTCCTGTCGATGGTCCTCGACCGTCAGCGTCGGTCCCGTGAACACCTCGTCGGCCCGAGCCATGTCGAGTTCCCGGGCCTTGAGCGTGGCGATTCTCTTGGCCGCATCGAACTCGATCGCCATGAATTATTGTTACCACATTAACTTGCATGGGGCCAACCGGATCGAGTCCGGATCGGAAGGAGCCGGGGGTGGCGAGGGAGGCGAGCATGCTCTTTGACGGGTACGTGGCGGTCGACTGGTCGGCGAACGGGAAACCGAAGCGAGGCCCGGACAGCATCTGGATCGCAGCCCGTGGTTGGGGCAGTGGGCCGGCGCCGGAGAACCCCGCGACCCGCGCGGAGGCGGTGGTTCGAATCGAGACCCTGCTCGCGGACGCGACGGCGGCGGGGCGGCGGTTGCTCTTCGGTTTCGACTTCCCCTTCGGGTACCCGGCGGGGACCGCTCGGATGCTGACGGGCCGCGACGGCTGGGAGGCGATCTGGGCGCGGCTCGCCGAGCTCGTCGAGGACGGCCCGGACAACACGAACAACCGTTTCGACGCGGCGGCGGAACTCAACGCGGCGTTTGCCGGCGACGGGCCCTTCTGGGGGAACGGGCTCAAGCGGGACATCCCCGGCCTCCCGCGGCGGAAGCCGGGTGGCTGGGGCGCGAACCTGCCCCGCAACCGGCGCCATGCCGAGTCAGAGGTGCGGCGGGCGCAGGAGGTCTGGAAGCTCGTCGGGGCGGGATCGGTCGGGGGGCAGGCGCTCACCGGGATCGCGGCGCTCGAGCGACTTCGCCGCCGCACGGAGGCGGCGATCTGGCCGTTCGAGACCCTCGGCGAGGGACGCGCCCACGTGCTCGCCGAGATCTACCCGTCGCTCATCGAGCCCGCTTCCGGACCCGAGGTCAAGGACGCGCGGCAGGTCCGGGCGGTGGCCGGGGCGCTCCAGCGGCTGGACGAGACCGGGGCGCTCGCCCGCCACCTCGCCGGGCCGCGCGAGCTGCCGTCGGCCGTCCGCGAGGAGGAGGCGACGATCTTCGGGATGCAGGACCCGACGGGCTTCCAGGAAGCGGCCCGAACCGCTCCCTGATCAGGGGCGGATGACGATCTTCCCGAAGACCTCGCGCTCGTCGATGCGCCGGAACCCTTCGCCCGCCTCCTCGAGCGGGAGCACGCAGTCGATGACGGGGTCCAGGCGCCCGTCGCGGATCATGCCGAGCAGGGTCTCGAGGTCGGCGACGGTCCACGAGTTCGAGCCCCGGATCTGGAGCTCGAAGGTCCAGATGTAGCGGAGGTCGGTCTTCGGGTCGAAGCCCGCGGTCGCCCCGCAGGTGAGCATCCGGCCGCCGCGCTTCAGGGTCTTCATGCACGGCACCCAGGTCTCTCCGCCGGTGAAGTTGATGACCACGTCGACCCCGCCCTCGAAGGAGCGCCGGTACGGCTTGCCGTAGCGCTCGTGGACCCACTTGACGTAGTCCGTCGTCGCGTAGTTGACGCCGTGGTCCGCCCCGAGGGCCTCGAGCCTCGCGAGCTTCTCCGCCGAGCTCGCGCACACGATGACCTCCGCCCCTGCCATCTTGGCGAGCAGCAGGCAGGCGTTCCCCACCCCGCCGCTCGCCCCGAGCACGAGCACCCGCTCGCCGGCGCGGACCCCGCCGTTCTCGAACATCATGCGGTGGGCGGTCCCGTACGCGACGGGGAGGGAGGCGGCCTGCTCGAAGCTCACCTCGTCCGGCATGCGGACGAGCTGGGGGGCGGCGACGAGACAGTACTCGGCGAGGCCGCCGTGCATCGTCTCGCCCATGAGCCCGCCCCTGACCCGGTTCACGGGGTCCACGAGCACCCGCTCGCCAACCTCCCATCCCTCGACGCCGGGGCCGATCTCCGCCACCTCGCCCGCGATGTCGAGGCCGGGGACGACGGGGAAGTCGAGGCGGATCCCGGGCATGCCGCTGCGGGTGAATACATCGTGGTAGTTGAGGGAGGATGCACCGACCCGGATGACGACCTCCCCCTCGCCGGGCCGCGGGTCCGGGAAGTCCGTCCGGAGCCCGAGCACCTCCGGCCCTCCGTGCCTTTCGATCACGAACGCCTTCATCGCGCTGCTCCTCCCTTTCCCTCGCTCAGCCCGTCCGCGCCCCGTAGCTGCCGCGCCCGACCGCGACCAGCCTTCCGGCGTCGTCCGTCACGTCGATGTCGACCACCCCGACCGTCCGCCCGGCCCGCCGCACCCGGGCGGTCGCGGTGAGCGAGGTGTCGACGGCCGGGCGGAGGTAGTCCGTCCGGAAGTTGATCGTCGGCACCGGCCCGCCCGCGCGGAGGGCGAGGGCGTAGTCGCCGGCGGTGTCGATGAGGGCCGCGATGGGGCCGCCGTGCCACTGCCCGGTTCCGGCGCGGCGCTCGAACTCGGGCCGCATCGCGAGCTCCACCGCGATCTCGAGCGCGTTCGCGTCGAGGCGGACCACCTTCATGCCCGTCCCGCGGATGTAGGGGGAGGCGTCCAGCATCGCCTGCACGTCGGCGACCGTGAGGGAATCGGTCATTCGGGCCTCTCGTCATGAGTGGAGGAGGGCGGGGAGGCGGCGGAGCCCGGGGGCGCGGGTCCGGACGCGGCCGCATCGGAGGCGTCGCGGCCGCCGGCGACGAGGCGTGCGGCGCGCGCGGCGAGCTGCCGGCGGTCGATCTTGCTCGTGCCGCCGAGAGGGAGCTCGGCGAGGAAGAACACCCGCCGCGGGTGCTCGACGGCCGGCCCGTTCGCGAGAGCGAACCGCTTCACGTCGTCCTCGGCGGGCGGCGCTCCGTGCGCCGGGACCACCCAGGCGACCGGCATGTGACCCCGGACCTCGTCCGCGACCGGGACCACGCACGCCTCGGCGACGCCCGGCATCGATTCGAGGCGGCGCTCGACCTCCTCCGCGTACACGTTCTCTCCGTTGCACACGAACATGTCGTCCTCGCGACCGAGGAAGTAGAAGAAGCCGTCCGCGTCGCGCCGCATGACGTCGCCGGTGCGGTAATAGCCGTCGGCCGTCATCGCCTCCGCCGTCTTCTCCGGGAGCCCATGGTAGCCCGGCATGACCGCGGGGCACCTCATCTCGAGCACCCCGCGGTCGGATTCCGCGCCGTCCGGGCCGACGAGGCGGAGGTCGACGGCCGGGTGGCGGCAGCCGAGCGCGAGGTCGGGGGTCGGCCTTCCGTCCGGGTGCGGGCCGAAGACGACGGGCCCTGCCTCCGTCGTCCCGTATCCGATCTGGATCCGTGCGCCCGGGAACGTGCCGCGAAGGCGTGCGACGAGCTCCGGGGTGACCGGGGCGGAGCCCATGCGGATACCCCGGACCGACGCGAGGTCGGTGGCCGCGAGGCGCTCGGACTCCCGGCAGACGAGGGCGAGCATGGTCGGGATCGAGGTGATGAGGGTGCAGCGGTGCCGCTCGATGGCCTCGATGTAGCGCACCGCATCGAAGCGCGGCATCAGGATGATGGTGGAACCGGCCGCCAGGGAGAACTGGGCGAGGGCGAGGGCGTTCATGTGGTAGAGGGGGGCCGCGACGAGGACCCGCTCCGCCCGATGGTCGGCCCCCGGCTGGCGGCGCCGGTCGATGACCCAGCGGTGTCCGCGGTGGGTGAGGGGCACTCCCTTGGGCAAGCCGCTCGAGCCCGAGGTGTAGAGG
>JAJECB010000009.1 GCA_022822245.1 Gammaproteobacteria bacterium | reverse complement strand
CGGTGATGTACCTCGGCAAGGTCGTCGAGCTCGCGGAGAAACGGGCCCTCTTCTCGTCGCCCCGGCATCCCTATACCGAGGCCCTGCTCGCCGCGGTGCCGGTCCCGAAACCCGGACGAAGGCGCGAGCGGGTCATCCTGCACGGCGAGGTGCCGAGCCCGGTGGACCTCCCGCCCGGGTGCGCCTTCCACACCCGCTGCCCCATTGCCGAGGACCTCTGCCGGCGGGAGGCGCCGCCGCTTCGCCCGGTGGGGACGAGCCATCAGGTCGCGTGCCACCTGCGCGGAGGCGATGGCTCCGCATAGCCGTCACCCGAGCGATCGTCGGTCCGAGATCGGGGTCGGAGCGGGATCTCCGGGGCGGTGGCTCCGGGAGCCCCGCCCTGTCTCCGGAATACGGAGGTCCCGCTCGGGCCTCGATCTCGCGGAGCCGTGGCCGGCGTCAGTCCCGTGACGAGGGGTCGGGCCGCCGCCTCGCGACCCCGAGCTCGGCCTCGAGCGCCATCCCGAGGTTGAGGAGCCGCCCCTCGTCGAAGAGAGGCCCCCAGAGCGAGATCCCCTGCGGAACCTCGTGCGGTTTCGTGTCGTCGCCCGCCGATCCGATGTCGAGCTTGCCACCCTCGAGCGACGGGTCGCCGCGGGTCGGGGAGTCGAGGAAGCCCGCCCGGAGGTGCAGGCAGGGGTGGCCGGTGAAGTTGGTGGCGACGAGCATCGGCCCGGTGGCCCACGGGCCGATCATCGCGTCGACCCCCCGGAACGCCCCGTCGAGCGCCTCCATGACCCGGTAGCGCAGGCGATCGAGCTGCACGTGGTCGACCGCGGACAGGAACCTCGCCTGGCGGAACGCGTTCGGCCACGCGCCCCTGTCCTGGCGGACGAGCTCGTCGTCCCGGTCCGTCAGGGTGAGCTCCTCGAACGCGGCCGCGGCCTCCGCGAAGAGCATGCTCATGAGACTCTGGTAGGGGAGGTCCGGCAGGGCGATCTCGACCACCCCGATTCCGAGCCGGCGCGCGGCCTCGAGGGCGGCCCGGTCGACGTCGGTCGCGCCCTCGCCCTCGAACGTGGCCGGAAGGTAGCCGAGGCGAAGCCCGTCGGGCTTCCGGGTCCCGTCGAAGTTGAACGACGCCCCGATCGAGCCCCGGTCGGCCGGGTCCGGGCCGTTGATCGCGGCGAGGACGAGGGCGCAGTCCTCCACCGACCGGCAGATGGGCCCGACCTTGTCGAGCGACCAGCAAAGGGCCATGCCCCCGGCGCGGGAGACCCGCCCGAAGGTCGGGCGCAACCCGGTCGTTCCGCACCGCTGGGAGGGCGCGGTGATGGAGCCGAGAGTCTCGGTGCCGATGGAAAAGGCGCAGAGCCCCGCCGCGGTGGCGGACGCGGAGCCCGCGCTCGATCCGCTCGATCCTTCGTCGGGATTCCAGGGGTTGCGCGTCTTTCCCCCGAACCAGACTTCGCCGTAGGCGAGGGCGCCGAGGGTAGTCTTGCCGAGGAGGACCGCCCCCGCGGCGCGCAGGAGGTCGACGACCCGCGCGTCGCCGTCCGGGGTGCGATCGCGGTAGGGCGTGGCTCCCCAGGTGGTCGGGATGCCCGCCGTGTCGAAGAGATCCTTGAGCCCGTAGGGAATTCCGTGGAGGGGCCCGAGCCGGGTCCCGGCCTTCAGGAGGGCGTCCGCGGCGTCCGCCTGGGCGCGGGCGAGCTCCGGGGTGACGGTGACGAAGCACTCGAGCCGCCCGGCGTGCGCCTCGACGCGCGCGAGGTAGATCTCGGTGAGGCGCCGGCTCGTGAGGTCGCCGCGCGCGATCCACCGCGAGAGCGAGGTCACGGGCGCGTAGGCGATGTCCTCGTCGGAGTCGGGCAGCCGCCCCGGGTCGGCGGCGGACCCGCGGATCGGCGCCTGCGGGGGCGGCGGCCGGAAACCGGGCAGGCGGGGATCGAAACGCGACGCGGGCGGGACGCGGTTCTCGAAGGTGAGCGCCCGGCGGGCGCGGGCCGCCTCGATCTGGCCGTCGAGGTTGTCGACCATGAGCTCGCGCTCCTCGCGGGTGTAGCTGACGCCGACGAGGCGTTCCGCGGCCTCGATGACCTCGAGGGTGATGCCGGTGTTCTCCATGCCTTCCTGCTCGCCTGCGAAACCGGGGCCGATCGTCGACGGCCGGTTTCGCACCATGAAACCGCGTTCCAATATGAAGGTGCGCTCCGCGCCCGTCCATACGTGCGCCGTTCCGGCGCCGTTCCGATGCCGGCTGCGAAGCGGACCCCGTCGTTCCGGCCCGCTCCCCGCGCCGCGGACCGGCCGCGCTTTCCCCGGTGGCGCGCGGTGGGCGGTCGGGGCCGCGTCGGGTATAGTCCTCGCGGCGCGAGGGCCCGGCGCGTCCGGCGAAACCTCGCTCCCGAACGGAGGACCGCGGATGACCTTTTCGCTCGTGGGCATGTGCCGGCGGACCGGCATGTTCGGCGCCGCGGTCACCACGTCGAGCATCAACGTCGGCGCGCGCTGCCCCTGGGCGAGAGCCGGCGTCGGGGCGGTGCTCACCCAGCACCGCACCGACGCGCGTCTCGGCCCCCGCGGCCTCGACCGGCTCGAAGGGGGCGCGACGGCCGCGGAGGCGATCGCGTCGCTCACCTCGGACGATTCCACCATCGGCTGGCGGCAGCTCGCGGTCGTCGACGGGGCGGGCGGCACCGCCTGGTACCACGGAGACCGCATCGCCTCCATCCACGCGGCGGCCGAGGGCGACGGCTGCTGCGCGATCGGCAACATCATCCGCACCGAGAAGGTTCCGTCCGCGATGGTCGAGGCATTCGACGCAGCGGCCGAGGAGCATCTCGCCGAGCGTCTGCTCCTCGCCCTCGAGGCGGGACTCGCCGCCGGAGGCGAGCCGAAGCAGGTCAAGTCCGCCGCGTTGCTGGTGGTGGACGACCAGCCGTTTCCGCTCGTGGATCTCAGGGTCGAGCTCGACCGTGCGCCGCTCGCCGAGCTTCGCTTTCTCTGGGAGGTCTACCGGCCGCGGATGGAGGTGTTCGTGACCCGCGCCGTCGACCCCGACCGCGTTCCGTTTCCGGAGGACTGAACGGCCGGGTTGCCGCCCGCGCGCGGTGACGACGCCCTCGCGGCGGTTCGGGCCGGCGCGCCTCGCCCGCGGGACGGCGGTGAGGGCGGTGAAGGGCGGAGCGGGCTCGAGGGCGAGCACGGGCCCGGTCGGCCTCCGGGCCCGCGAACGGAACCTGATGCAAGGGGGAACAAGCATGAGCACGCTGTACCGCGGGGGACGGATCTTCGATGGCGAGCGGATGGTCGACGGCCACGCGGTGCTCGTCGAGGAAGGCCGCATCGCCCGCGTCGCGCCCGCCGGAGAGTTCGACGGCTTTGCCGGCGAGGCGGTCGACTGCGGCGGCGGGACCGTGATGCCGGGCCTCATCGACTGCCACGTGCACATCCTCTTCCGGGGCGAGCCGGACCCGATGGCGGCGCTCGACAAGCTCGACGCGGCGCACGCGGTGGTGCGAGCGCTCGAGAACGCCTCGCACACCCTTCGCGGTGGAACGACTTCCATCCGCGACTGCGGGGGGCGCGAGTACCAGGAGTTCGCGGTGCGCAATGCCTGCAACGAAGGACGGTTCCTCGGGCCGACGATCCGCGCCGCGGGCAAGATGATCTGCATGACCGGCGGACACGGCAACCGCATGGGCCGGGTCGCGGACGGGGTCGAGGAGGTGGTGAAGGCGGTCCGCGAGCAGATCCACGCGGGCTCCGACCTCGTCAAGATCATGGCGACGGGCGGGGTGATGACTCCGGGAGTCAACCCCGAGGACGCTCATTATTCGGCGCAGGAGATGGCGGTCGGGATCGCGGAGGCGAACCGCTTCCACCGGACCACCGCGAGCCACGCGCAGGGGGCGGAGGGCATCCTGAACGCGACCCGCGGCGGGGTCACCTCCATCGAGCACGGTATCTTCATGAACGACGAGTGTTGCCGCGAGATGGTGGAGCACGGCACCTTCCTCGTGCCGACCCTCGCCGCGCTCCGCAACATTCTCGACCACGCCGAGGAGGGCATTCCCGACTACGTGGTCGAGAAGGCGCGGCGGTGCGCCGAGGCGCACGAGCGCTCGGTGCGCGCGTTCCACCAGGCGGGCGGGCGCATCGCCCTCGGGACGGACGCGGGGACGCCCTTCAACCTGCACGGGCGCAACGCGAACGAGCTCCGGTTCATGGTGGAAGTCGGACTCTCGAACCTCGATGCCCTGCGCGCCGGGACGCGAAACGCGGCGGAGCTCATGCGCCTCGAGGATCGCGGCCGCATCGCGGAAGGAGCCGCGGCGGATCTCCTGGTGGTCGACGGCGACCCGTCGGCGGACATCGCGGCCGCGGCGGACCGGGAACATCATCGCGAGGTGGTCAAGGACGGGGTCGTGGTCGACCGCAAGGATGGCCGCGCCGAGGTGATGCCGGGCATCCGCCGGGCCGCCTGAGGAGAGCGCAGCCGCCGCGCCGCGGCGTCACCGCCCGCGTCCCTCGCGGGGGCGACCCCGGAAGATGGGGTCGAGGTGCGATTTCCGGTACGCGGAAATCCGGGTTGACCCCGCTTCCCCTCCGCCGGCCAGCCGGGAACGGCGCCTTCGCGGCGCGCGGTCCTGCGCGCCCCGAATCTTGATCCTGGTCAATGAGGCGGGCCGCTCCCGGTTGCTACCCTCTTGGGCGGCCGGGATCCGGACCGGCCTTCTTCCGGAGGCGGATGGAATGTCGCTTCGCCACGCAGTCGGACTGCTCTCCCGGCCGAAGGCGGAGTGGGGGGCGATCCGCGAGCGGCGCTACCGCGTGGCGCGCTCGTTCGTCACCCATACCGCCGTCCTCGCCCTCATTCCGGCGATTGCGGGCTATGTCGGCACCACCCGCACCGGCTGGCGGATCGGCGCCGGCGCGGCCGTGCGCCTGACCGAGGAGAGCGCGTCGCGCATCGCGATCCTCTCCTACCTCGCGATGCTCGCGGCGACCTTCGCGGTCGCGTGGGCCATCCACTGGATGAGCCGCACCTACGGCGCCCGTCAGCCGTACGGGCAGTGCTACGCGCTCGCGACCTGGACCGCCACCCCGCTCTTCCTCGTCGGCGTGGTCCAGCTTCAGCCGATCCTCTGGATGAACCTCATCGTCGGCCTTCCCGTGCTCGCCTGGACGATTTACCTCTTCTATCTCGGGGTGCCGGCGATGATGGAGATCCCGGAGGAGCGGGGCTTCCTCTTCTCCTCCGCGGTGCTCGCCTTCGGCCTCGTCGCCCTGGTCGCCCTCCTTGCGCTGACCGTGCTGCTCTGGAGCTCCGGCTTCGGGCCGAGCTTCACCTACTGAGCCGGAGGAGGAGCGCGGCACGATGTCCGGGACCTACAACTACACCGTCGTCCGCCAGTTCGCGGTGATGACCATCGTGTGGGGTCTCGTCGGCATGCTGGTCGGCGTCGTCATCGCCGCGCAGCTCACCTGGCCGGCGCTCAACTTCGACGTGCCCTGGCTCTCCTACGGCCGGCTCCGGCCCCTGCACACCAACGCGGTGATCTTCGCGTTCGGCGGATCGGCCCTCTTCGCGACCTCGTACTACGTCGTCCAGCGCACCTGCCACGTGCGCCTTTTCTGCGACCGCCTCGCCGCCTTCACCTTCTGGGGCTGGCAGGCGGTGATCGTGCTCGCCGCGGTGACGCTCCCCCTCGGCATCACTCAGGGCAAGGAGTACGCGGAGCTCGAGTGGCCGATCGACCTCCTTATCGCGGTGGTGTGGATCGCCTACGCGGTCGTCTTCATCGGCACCATCGCGCGGCGCCGGGTGCGCCACATCTACGTCGCGAACTGGTTCTTCGCCGCCTTCATCCTCGCCGTCGCCCTCCTGCACGTCGTCAACAGCGCGGTCATCCCGGTGGGCCTGTGGAAGTCGTACCCCCTCTACGCGGGGGTGCAGGACGCGATGGTGCAGTGGTGGTACGGCCACAACGCGGTCGGCTTCTTCCTCACCGCCGGCTTCCTCGGGATCATGT
>JAJECB010000012.1 GCA_022822245.1 Gammaproteobacteria bacterium | reverse complement strand
GCCCCCTACTTCCTCACCGTGCACGACCTCGTGCGCTTCGCACGCTCGCGCGGGATCCTCGCCCAGGGGCGGGGGTCGGCGGCCAACTCCGCGGTGTGCTACGTGCTCCGGATCACCGAGGTCGACCCGGATCAGAGCGATCTCCTCTTCGAACGCTTCGTGTCCGAGGAGCGGGGAGAGCCGCCGGACATCGACGTCGATTTCGAACACGAGCGCCGGGAGGAGGTGATCCAGCACGTGTACGAGCGATGGGGGCGGCACCGCGCCGCGCTCACCGCGACGGTGATCCACTTCCGGGCCCGGCTCGCCCTCCGCGAGGCGGGGAAGGCTCTCGGGCTGTCCGAAGGGGTGACCTCGCTCCTCTCCGCCCACGCTCGCGGCGAGGTGCCGGACGAAGAGACGGTGCGCGCCCTCGGTCTCGACCCCGGGGCGCCCCGGCTGCGCCATGCCCTCGCGGTGGCCCGGACCCTCGTCGGGTTTCCGCGCCACCTCTCCCAGCACCCCGGGGGGTTCGTCATCGGGCAGGGACGGCTCGACGAGGTGGTCCCGATCGGTCCGGCCGCCATGCCCGGGCGTACCGTGATCGAGTGGGACAAGGACGACCTCGAGGCGCTCGGGATCCTCAAGGTGGACGTGCTCGGGCTCGGTATGCTGAGCTGCCTTCGCCGGGGCTTCGAGCTGCTCGCCGCCCATCACGGCCGCAGGCTCGAGCTCGCGGACGTGCCTCCGAAGGACAAGGCCGTGTACGACATGCTGGGGCGGGCCGATTTGCTCGGGGTGTTCCAGGTGGAGAGCCGGGCCCAGATGAGCTTCCTCCCCCGCATGAAGCCCCGCACCTTCTACGATCTCGTGATCGAGGTGGCGATCGTGCGCCCCGGTCCCATCCAAGGCGGCATGGTCCATCCCTATCTCCGCCGGCGCAACCGGGAGGAGGAGGTCCGCTATCCGCTGCCGGAGCTCGAGCCGGTCCTCGGCAAGACCCTGGGGGTGCCCATCTTCCAGGAGCAGGCGATGCGGATCGCCATCATCGGGGCGGGGTTCACCCCCGAGGAAGCGGACGGGCTGCGCCGGGCGATGGCGACCTTCCGGAGGGTCGGGACCTTGCCGCAATATCGCCGCCGCTTCCTCGAACGGCTGGTGGCCCGAGGCTGCACCCCGGAGTTCGCCGAACAGTGCTGGCGACAGATCGAGGGGTTCGGGGAGTACGGCTTCCCCGAGAGCCACGCGGCGAGCTTCGCGATCCTGGTGTATGCCTCGGCCTGGCTCAAGTGCCATTACCCGGACGTGTTCGCCTGCGCGCTCCTCAACAGCCAGCCGATGGGCTTCTACGCCCCGGCCCAGATCGTGCGCGACGCGCGCGATCACGGCGTGGATGTGCGCCCGGTCGACGTCAACGCGAGCGAGTGGGACTCGACCCTGGAACCGGCCGCCGATGGGGACGGGTACGCGCTTCGCCTCGGCTTGCGCCTCGTGAAGGGGCTCGGGAAGGAGCCCGCCCGGCGGCTGGTGGCGGCGCGCGCCAACGGCTACCGCGAGGCGGACGACATTCTCCGCCGGGCCGGTCTCGGGGAGCGGGCGATGGCCGCCCTTGCCGCCGCGGATGCGTTCGGCTCACTCGATCTTGGGCGGCGCGAGGGATGGTGGGCGGTCGAGCGGTTGAAGGGCCCGCCGCTCCCCCTCTTCGCGGCGTCGGGCGAGCCGGACCGGGGGTCGGAGCCACCGGTCACCCTGCCGCCGGCCCCGCCGGGCGAGGAGATCGCGGCCGACTATCGTTCGGTAGGTCTCAGTCTCCGCGGCCATCCGGTGGCCCTGCTGCGCGAGGCGGTGGGAACGGGGGTCACCTGGAGTGGGGAGCTGGGGAGAGTCCGCTCCGGCCGGTGGGTGGCGGTGACTGGGGTGGTGCTGGCGCGGCAGCGCCCGAGAACCGCGAAGGGGGTGGTCTTCCTCACCCTCGAGGACATGGAAGGGGTGGTGAACGTCGTGGTGTGGGATCGGGTATTCCAGCGTTTCCGGTTCGAGGTGCAGGATGCCCGCCTGATGCGGGTCGAGGGTCGGGTGGAGTCCTCGGAGTCGGTGGTGCACGTGATCGCCGAGCGGGTCGTCGACCTCTCGGAGTGGCTCGTGCGCCTCGCGGATGGTGCGGCGGGAGGGGAGGGCGCGGAAGCCCTTCCGGGGGAGCCAGGCGGCTCCTCGTCGGCAAGCGGGCCGTCACCCGCTTCGGCCCGCCGCCATCCCCGCAACGAGGCGCGCCGCCTCTTCCCCTCCCGCGACTTCCACTGACCCGCTCCGTCGTCCCCCGCTCCGCCCTGGAAGTCTCGAGCGCTCATCCCGTTCATCCCAGGTAGTTCCGGAACGCGGCCATGTGTCTTTCGAGCCGTGCCGTGTCTGGATTTCCGGCTTTCCTCTCGGCGAGCCTGATTACGAATTTGAGAAGGCTTCGGGCATTGGCGGCGTGGTGAGCTTTTCACCATTGGCTACAGACGTGGAACTCACCGTACTCGTCCGCGTAATACCTGTCATGGCCTGATATGTTTCTGCCATCCCGTACTCTTCGAAGCAACGGAAGGTTGCTGATCTGAAGGCGGAGAACGTTCTTGCAATAGTCACGATCCAGCAGATTGCGCTTGTCGACTCCATCTGGCGGGGAGGGACAGCGTACAAGCAATGTCGTCATCAGATCTCGTACGAGTGGCTGGAACCTGGTCTGGACGGCGGATGGCATGGAGACGGTCCGAACGTCAGCCGAGGCGGCGGCGGTAGAGGGCGATGAGCCGCTCCCAGTGCCGCTCCGCGGCCGCCTTGTCGTAGCACCAGCGCTCCGGAAAGGCGAAGCCGTGGTGCGCGCCGGGGTGGATCTCGAGCTCGCCCGTCGCCCCGGACGCCTCGAAGTGGCCCCGGAGCTCCTCGACCATGTCGAGGGGGGCGACCTCGTCGTGCTCGGCGCACGAGATGTAGACCTCGCCCTTCGTCTTCTCGAACGTGAGGTGGGGGCTCTCCTCCGCGTCGCTCACGAGCCAGGTGCCGTGGAACGAGGCGGCGGCCGCGATCCGGTCCGGGTAGCGAGCGGCGGCGGCGAGCGCGTAGGGGCCGCTCATGCAATAGCCGTGGGTTCCCGCCGGGCCGTCCGTCGCTTCCTCGTGGCTGGCCGCCCAGTCGAGCATGACCCCGATGTCCTCCATGACGGGAGGGATCGTCATCTTCCGTCGGACGGCCAGCATCCGCGCGTTGTCGGGGCTCGCGGCGACGAGCACGTGGGGGCCGTACTTCGTGTCGCGCCCGGCTCGGTAGTAGAGGTTGGGGAGCATCACGAAGAAGCCGACCGTCGCGAGCCGGCGCGCCATGTCGTGGAGCTCCTCCCGGATCCCCGGCGCGTCCATCAGGAAGAGCACGGGGGGATACGGCCCGCCCCGCTCCGGACGGCAGACGAAGGTCTCCATCGCGCCGTCCGCGGTGGCGATGTCGACGATCTCCTCTCTCATCTCGCGTTCTCCTGCATCGTTGCGCTAGCGCGCATATTTCACCGATGTTCGTCGCGAGGGCGCCAAGATGCCGAGGTAGCAGGCCGCACGGACCGAAAGGCGCTGAAGGGCGAGCCGGAAGAAGACGAAGCACCGGTGGTGCTTCGTCCCGGCGAGCGGGCAATCCAAGGATGGATTGCCCGGCCTGCAAGCGAAGCAGGGACTGCGGAGCGCGGCAGGTAGTCGACACTAGCGCTACGCGCTGTTGAAGCGGCTTGAGGGAGTACGGCCTGCGATAGCGAGAGAATTGGCGTCCGCTAGCCAAGACATCGGTGAAATATGCGCGCTAGCGCAACGATGCAGGAGAACGCGAGATGAGAGAGGAGATCGTCG
>JAJECB010000452.1 GCA_022822245.1 Gammaproteobacteria bacterium | reverse complement strand
CACCCTTACCCCCGCTTCCGCCCCCGCCTCCGACATCGAGCCGAATCCCTTTCCGGATGCGCTCTCCCTCGCGCACGACCCGGCGCCGGACGAGCCCGCCCTCGACCCCATCGTGGAGTCGGCGATGGTCAACGCGTTCCTCATCGAGTGCGCGTCCCGGAACCTCGCCGCGTCCTCGGCCCGCGTCACGGCCGGGATCGATCGCCTGCGGCAGACCCAGGACCGGCTCCGGGCGGTGTTCCAGGACAGCGACCTCCTCCTCGATACGCACGACGGCACCGATCCGGAGGAGGAGATGGAGACCGCCTCCGCGGTGGCGCTCGGCATCTACCGCGAGGTGAACGCGATCGCCGACGTGGCGAGGCGCCTCGCCTCCTTCGAGGGCCTGCCGAACGGCCGCGCGGACCAGACCCTGGTGGACGTCAACTCGTGCATCGGGGAGGCCATCGAGGCGACCGGGGCCGAGGACGCGGCCACCGTCGCCGCGAAGCTCGGGCCGATGCCCGAGGTGTTCGCCTCGAGGACCGACATCCTTCTCATGCTCGGGAAGATCATCGAGAACTCGATCCACGCCGTGGAAGGGCTCGAGGACCGGCCGGCCACCATCAAGATCGACACCGTGCGCAAGAACGACGAGATCCTGATCACCGTCATCGACAACGGGGTCGGCATGAGCGCGGACAAGCGCGCGAAGGTCTTCCAGCCCTTCTACACGACGCGCGACGGGGCGGTGGGGCTCGGCCTCGCCTTCGCGAGCCACCTCGCCGGGAAGTACGAGGGCTCCATCAAGATCAACTCGCTGCCGGGCCAGGGGACGGTGACCCGGATCACCCTGCCGGCCGGCTCGCCCGAAGCCTGAGGCGCGACCGGCCCGAAGGAGCACCATCGGAATGATTCTGCGATCGATCCGCGTGCGGCGGTACAAGAACATCCTCGATTCGGGCGAGGTGGAGGTGCAGCGCGACGTCACCTGCCTGGTCGGCAAGAACGAGAGCGGCAAGTCCGCGCTCCTCCAGGCCCTCTACCGCCTGAACCCGGTTACCACCGGGCACCCCGAGGCGTTCGTCGGGCTGCGGGACTACCCGCGCCGCGAGTACGCACGGGACCGGGAGGGCATCGCGGGAAGGTGCCCGATCGCGGCCACCTTCGAGCTCGAGGACGAGGACCTCCGGGCCGTGGAGGAGGAGCTGGGTCCGCAGGCGCTCCCCTCCCGGTGGGTGACGGTCGCGAGGTCGTACGAGAACCGGCTCGTGTGGAAGCTCGACCCCGATGGCGCCGGGGAGCCCGAACCGGCCGCGGTCGAGGCGGGCGAAGGTGAAGGAGAAGGCGAGGAAGAGGGCGAGGGTCCGCCGGCGGCGACGGAGGCCACCGCGGAGGCCATGGAGGTGGCGGGCTCACCGGCGGGCGACGCCCCGAGCTGGGACGAGCGGCTGGCCGCCCTCGGCTTCGACGACGACGACGAGCCCGAGAGCGGGCCGGCCGCGGATGGCGTCGAGGCCGATGCCGATGCCGATGCCGGCGATGACGCCGACGATCCCTCCCGCTCGTCCGCCGGCGAGGGTCCCGGGCGCGATGTCCGCGACATCCTCGAGGAGCGCCTGCCCCGATTCCTCTATTTCGACGAGTACAGCCTGATGCCGGGCCGGCTCTCGGTACCGCAGGCGTGCGCGGCGGGCGACGATCTCACCCCGGGCGAGCAGAGCGCGCTCTCCCTCATCCGGCTCGCCGGCGTCGACCTGTCCGACCTGACGCGGGACGAGTACGAAGCGCGCAAGGCTTCGATCGAGTCGGCGGCGAGCGATCTGACCCGGGAGATCTTCGAGTACTGGAGCCAGAACCGGAGCCTCTCCGTCGAGTTCGACATCGACTTCCGGACCGAGGGCACGGACGATGACGGCGGCGAGGGGCCGTTCATCGACCTGCGGATCCGCAACCACCGCCACGGGGTCACCCTGAACTTCAACGATCGCTCGCAAGGCTTCACCTGGTTCTTCTCCCTCCTCGCGTCGCTGACGTCGTTGCAGGGCTCGGAGCGGCTGATCCTGCTTCTCGACGAGCCCGGGGCGAGCCTCCACGCGGCGGCCCAGCAGGATCTCCGCCGCTTCATCGACGAGCGCCTGATCCCCGCCCACCAGGTGGTCTACTCGACGCACTCTCCGTTCATGGTGGACCCGAAGACCCTCGAGCGGGTGCGTGCGGTGGAGGACCGCGAAGGCGAGGGCGGCCGTGTGAGCGACGCGATCTTCGAGCAGTCGAGCGAGACGCGCATCCCCGTCGAGGCGGCCCTGGGTCAGGACCTGGTCCGTTCCCTCGCCGCCGGCGGTGGGGACCTGTTCGTCAAGGCTCCCTCGGACCTCGTCTACCTGAGCGCCATGAGCGCTCACCTGGAGTCCCTGGGCCGCACGTGCCTCGACCCGCGCTGGTCCATCGTGCCGGTGGGCGGGCTGGCCGGGCTGTCCGCGTTCGCGGCCCTGATGGACGGGGGCGCGAAGCGCATGGTGGTGCTGTTCGACGCCCCGGCGGCGGGGGGCGCGGCGGCGGGGTCCCCCGCCGGGAGGAAGCTGCTCGAGAGCCGGGGGATCATCCGCATCGCGGACTTCGTGGCGGTGCGCCCGGCGGTGATCGAAGCGGACGCGCGGGACGAGGTGCCCGAGATGGACGCGCCGGTCGAGGCGGACGTCGAGGCCGAGGCGGATGTGACGGATATGGCGGACCGGGATGCCGAGATGGACGAGGAGATCGAGCTGAACCGTGCGCTCGACGCGGGCGAGGAGTTCGAGCCCTCGGGAGAGTCCGGAGGTCTCGCCCCCCCGGAGAGCGGCACGCCGCCGCCCGGCGACGCCGCCGAACCGGACGGAGCGCCGGCCGTTCGATACTTCTCTCCCTTCGCCCACGTCCTGGGAGTGACCGCGGAGGAGCCGGCGGCGGAAGTCGAGGCGCCCGATGCCGGCGCGATGGATACCGAGGCGGGCGAAGAAGCCGGGCCGGCGGACGCCGATGCGGTGGGAGCCGGGCCGGTGGAGGCCGAGCCGGGGGACCGGCTCGATGGCGGGCACGGGGACGATGCGGAGGCGCCGCCGGCCGGCGAGGCGCCCGAAGCGCCCGTGGAGGGGGCGCTCGAGATCGAGGATCTCTTCGCCGAGGATTTATACCTCGGTCTCGTCAACCGTTCCGGGGTCGCCGCCGTCGCGCCGTTCGAGGTGCGCGGCTCCGGCAGCATCGTCCGGCGCGTCGAAGCCGCGACCGGACTCGGGCTGGATCGCCTGCTTCCCGCCCGCGTGCTTCTCGGCGGGGAGGGGGATGAAGACCCGTTCGACGCCCTGGACGACCCGACGCGGGAGCGTTTCGAGTCCCTCTTCGTCGCGATCAACGAGGTGCTCGCCGACTGAGGTCCGCATGAGACCCGGGGCAGCGCGGAGCGAGCGGGGGGATGTGATGCCTGAATCATCGACGACGAGAGGGAGCGGCCCATGAGCACTCGGTCCTTCGTCCCCAAGTCCGAGCTCTTCGAGTGGATCCGGAGCTCGGTGCGGCGCCGTGAGAACGTGGCCCTGCGGATCGTCACCGAACCGCAGCGAGACACGATCACCCTTCGCCTCTCCACGGGGCGGCTCGTCTACGTCAAGTGCGAGGACCACGGGCCGCTCGACGCGCTCGTCCTCCTCGCGGAGTGCGAACAGGTCGCGTTCAGCTACTCCTCGGTGCGGGAGAGCGACCGCCCCGAGCTCATGTCCTCGGACGCGTTCCTGAAGTGGCTGGACGCGTCCGACGAGGCGCCCGCAGCGGAGGCCGGCACCGGCGGCGCCGCCGTTTCCCCGCCCGCCTCCCCGCCCCCGGCCGCGGCTGTGGGTACGGCCCCGGCCCCGGCCGCGGCCGGCGAGGGGGACGACGAGCGTTGGTCGGGCACGCTGCGCGGCGGCCAGCCCGGCCGCAAGGGCGGCACGGCGGTGGTCCTGGCGGCGGTGGCGGCCGCGGCGGCGATCGCCGCGGGCGGGTGGTTCTACCTGACCGGCGCCGACCCCGCCGGCGGCACCGCGGAGACGCGCGCCCCCGTGACCACGCGCAAGGCCCCGGTCCGGGGCGGAGAGGCGGGCGGGGACGTCGTTCCCGAGTCCATCGCCGAGACCACGATCTGGCCGGCCGGCACCACCCATCGGCTCGAAGGCCTCGTCTTCGTGGAGGGCCGTGCCCGCCTCGTCATCGAGCCGGGGGTGACGGTCGTCGGCGGGCCGGGGGCCGCGCTCATCGTGACCCGGGACGCGTCGATTCAGGCGCGCGGGACGGTCCGCGAGCCCATCGTGTTCACCAGTGCCAAGCCCGTCGGACAACGGGCGAGCGGCGATTGGGGCGGCGTGGTGCTGCTTGGCAACGCGCCCATCAACCGTGGCGAGGCCCATGTCGAGGGGGTGCCTCGGGGCGATCCGAGGAGCGCCTTCGGCGGCGGCCAGCGCAGCTCGAACTGCGGCGTGCTCGAGTACGTGCGCATCGAGTTCGCGGGGTACCCGATCGGGGCGGGCGACGAGCTGAACGGGTTGACCCTCGCCGGCTGCGGAGGCGCGACGCTCGTGGACCACGTTCAGGTGCATCGCAGCCGCTACGACGGGGTCGCGATACTGGGCGGCACGGTCGACCTCAAGTACGCGCTGGTGAGCTACGCGGGCGACGACGCCCTGGACTGGGACATGGGCTGGACGGGGCGGGCCCAGTTCCTCATCGTTCAGCAGCATCCCGAGACGGGCGATACCGGCTTCGAAGGGGACAACTCGGCCGACGACCCGCAAGCGGAACCGGTATCGCGGCCGCGGATCTACAACGTCACCATGGTCGGGTCCCGCAACCCGGGCCGGGACCAGCGCGCGATAGTCATCCGGCACGGCTCGGGCGGGGAGTTCCGCAACTTTCTGATCACCGGCTTCCCGCTCGAGTCGATCGATCTGCGCGGGGAGCTCACCGCCGAGCGCATCGCGTCGCGCGTGCTCTCGTTCGGCAGCATCGCGATGTCGACGATCGGGCCCGACGGCAGGACGTACTTCGAGGACGAGTCCGGAGCGGGTGACGACGACGGCGGGTTCGACGAGTGGCGCTACTTCTCCGAGCTTGCGCCCGATGTGAAATTGGGCGCTCCCGAGGCGCTCGGGGCCAACGCCTGGAACGCGGCCGAGCCGGACTTCACCCCGGTCGCGGCCTACGTCGGGGCGGGGAGCCAATCTTCCTCGCCCCTCAACGAAGAGTTCTGGGACTCGACGGGAAGCTACTACGGCGCCGTGCGCTACGGCGAGCGGGAGAGCTGGACCCGCGGGTGGACCGCCTGGCCGGAACGTTGAGCCGCCGGCAGGCGCGGCGGAACGGGAACGGACCGAAGGCGAACCACGAAGCCCGTTGCCGGGCCGGCCGGACGATGGGTCCGATGGGTCCGACCGCGGGCAGGCGCCGGCGCGCCGCGCCGATCCGCACGGCGTCGGGAACACTCCGGAGGCGGCATTCGATGGCACACGACAAGACGACGAGCGACCTGACCCCGGCCCCGGCCCCGGCCTTGGCCCCGGCCCGCCGGTCCCGCGAGGCGGGGGGCGCGGCCCGGCCTTCGGCCGCGGGGCGGCTGGGAGCGGCCGCCGCGCTGCTCGCGACCCCCGCCCTCGCGCGGGCCGCCGAGCTCGACTCCGGCAACACCGCCTGGATGCTCACCGCCACCGCGCTGGTGCTGTTCATGACCATCCCCGGCCTGTTGCTGTTCTACGCCGGGATGGTGCGAAGCAAGAACGTGCTGTCCGTCTTCATGCAGTGCTTCGCGCTCGTCGGCCTGGTGAGCATCCTCTGGGCCCTCTATGCCTACAGCCTCGCATACGTCGAATGGAACCCGCTCATCGGTGGCCTGGACAAGGCGTTCCTGCGCGGCGTCACGGTGGACGCGATGAGCGGCACGATCCCCGAGAGCGTGTTCATGCTGTACCAGATGGCGTTCGCGGTCATCACCCCGGCCCTCATCGTGGGGGCGTTCGCCGAGCGGATGCGGTTCTCGGCGATGCTCGTGTTCATGGCGCTGTGGGTCACGCTGTGCTACGCGCCGGTCTGCCACTGGGTATGGGCCGACGGGTGGCTCGCCAGCCTCGGCATCCTCGACTTCTCGGGCGGCACGGTGGTCCACATCAACGCCGGGACCGCCGGTCTCGCCGCGGTGCTGGTGCTCGGGCCGCGCAAGGGATATCCCGCGACGCCGATGCCCCCGAACAATCTCGCCTACACCGTCGTGGGGGCGGCCATGCTGTGGATCGGCTGGTTCGGGTTCAACGGGGGTTCCTTCCTCGCCGCGGACGGCGTGGCGGGAATGGCGCTGGTGGTGACCCAGCTCGCGACGGCCGCCGCGGCCCTGGGGTGGATGGCCTGCGAGTGGATCCGGCACGGCAAGCCGAGCGTGCTCGGGATCGCGTCGGGCGCCATCGCCGGGCTCGTGGCGAGCACCCCGGCCGCGGGGTACGTCGGACCGATGAGCGCGATCGTCCTCGGCCTCGTATCCGGAGTCCTCTGCTTCTTCTCCGCGACGGCGGTCAAGGCGGCGCTCGGCTACGACGACTCCCTCGACGTGTTCGGCATCCACTGCATCGGCGGCATCGTCGGCGCGTTGCTGACCGGCGTGTTCTGCGTGACCGCGTTCGGCGGCGCCGGGTTCGGCGAAGGCAACGATTCGATCGCGGACCAGTTGCTCGCCCAGGCCATCGGCGTGTCCGCGACGATCGCCTACACCTTCGTCGTGAGCTTCGCCCTGCTGGTGGTCATCAACGCGGTGATGGGGCTGCGCGTCACCGAGGAGCAGGAGGAGGAAGGCCTCGATCTGGCCCTGCACGACGAGCGCGGCTACATCCTGTAGCCGCTTGTCGCAGCGAGCCGTCTCGGCGCCCTCGCGACGAAAGTCGGTGAGATTGCAGTCTGGCGACGGGCGCGCAAGCGATGAAGCTGGTGCGTGCAATCTGATACGATGAGAACGCAGATCACGGAGGAGACGGATGAGCCCCGAGACCGTAACCACGGCCGTTGGCTTTGTCATCGTCATCGGGTTCCTGTGGAACTTGCACCGGGATGTGGCAGCCCTCCGCGAGCGCATGGCCAAGCTGGAAGGGTCGATGGACATCCTGGCCAAGTTCCTCATCGACCGCGAGCGAGCACGGGAAGCGCCGTAAGCAAGCCCCTTTCGCGGTCGTCGTGGCGACGTGATCAGCGCGCCTTGGCGGGCGTCCCCTCGACTCCTCCGACCGCCCGCTCCAGCACTTCGCGGACCGCTTCGCGGTACCCCTTGCCCGGGGGGCGAGGGCGCCCCTCGCCGGTGGCGGCGGCGTGGAGGGCCGGGTCGAAGGGGATCACGACGTCGGGGCGGCGGTCCGCGAGGGCGTAGCGGATCTGAGCCGGCGAGAGCGCGCTCCGGCGCATCCGCGGATGGCTCTGCACGAGGGTGGTCGAATGCTCCTTCCCGAGGAGCGCGAGGCAGCGGACCGCCACGCTGATGCTCGGCAGGGTCGCCTCGTACAGGAGCACCCGCGCGTCGGCGTGCTGCATGAGCTCGGCGCGCATCTCCGGCTCGGAGATGCCGGTCGCCAGCACCGCGTGCGAGCGGTTGGCGAGGTGCTCAAGGAGCGCGAGGACCGCGGCGGGGGATGGCGGCTCGCGCACCGCTTCGCCCGCACCGGCCGCGGGCCAGGCGACGAACGAGATGGCGTCCTCGTCTCCGGCGGCGGCCGAGACCGCGTCGATCCGCTCGGGGGCGACGGGCGGGGTGTACCCGTCCGGTGCGCCGACCGCCGGCCGCTCGGCGGGGTCGGCCCCGGCGGAGGCCGCGTCGGGGGAGGTCGGCTCGAGGGCGGCCAGCAACGCCGGCAGATCGCCCGCCGGCTCCGCGCCGAGCAGGGCGGAGAGCGCACCGCCGTCCGGGTCGAGGTCCACCACCGAGGCGGTGCGCCCGGCGCCGGCGACCGCCCGCGCGACGGCCGCGACGAGGGTGGAGACCCCGCTCCCCGCACTGCCCGCGAAGGTGGCCACCCTTCCCGCGTAGGCGCGATCGGGGAGGTCGGCCGACACCGCCGCGCAGGCCTCGCGCACCGCGGCGGGAGAGATCGGCTTGACGAGGTAATCGGCGAGCCCGTGCCCGAGCAGGGTCCGGGTGAAGTGAGCCGTGTCGTCGGTGCCGAGCGCGACCAGGACGGTACCGATCGGACACACCGCGACCAGCTCGCGGGCCGCGGCTCCGGGCTCCGGCATGCCGTCGAGATCGACGAATACCATCCGCGCGGGCGCTTCGGCGGCGAGGGCCCGGAGCGCGGCCTTGAAACGCGCGCGCTGCACCTTCGCCTCGCGGCCGGCGAGACCGGCGCGCAGGGCCCGCTCGGTTCGGGCGTCGGCCGCGAATCCCCGCGCGAAGAGGGCACCGGCCGGCAGTTTCACGGGGGCGTTCCGCTCGGCGTGCGGAGCTAATGCACCGACTCAGCCGCCGCCCGCGGAGGAGGCCGTCTCGGACGGGGAGGGAAGCTCGCGAACCTGGTCTTCCTGCCACCGGCGGAACGCGTTCGCGGCGGCACCACGGGCGGCGACCGAGCCGGTCCTGGCCACCGTGCCCGCGCAGACGTCGGCCAGCGCGCGGAGCGCGGAGGAGTATCCCGGGTCCGGACCCGGTTCCGAACCCGGGCGTTCCGGGCTCGGGCCGGAGGCGTCCGCGAGCGCCGGGGAATCGCATGCGTGCTGCACCGCCTGCAGGCTCCGGTGGTGGCTTATCGCATGGCCGGTCTTGACGGTGGCGAGCGCGGCCACCCCGCTCCGTGGCGCGAAGAACTCGTGCTGATGAGCAAGGGGACGCGTGCAGCCCGCCGCCAACAGCAGAGCGACCGCCACCGCGCATGACCGCAGGAGGCGGGAATCGAGGCTCGGAACGGAACGCTCGCGTCGCATCGCGGGGGTCCTCATCGTCGTTCGGCGGCCAGGTCGCTCCCGGCCGCGCGGAGGAGCAGGGAAGCGGGGATCGGTCATCATCTCCTCCTGTACGCGAAGCCCACGCCCCAGAGTCAGAAACGGTGATCAAGAGTGAACTTCAGCGCACGCAATCCGTCGCGGGTCCGGTCGTAGAGTTCGAGCTTGATCCGCGAGTTCGGCGTGTCGCGAAGATCGACGCCCAAGCTTCGCCGGAGGGAGCCGTCGCCCGAATATCGTATCAGGCCGACATGGGGCCTCAGCGTTCCAAGGACGGGCCAACCCCGCAGGCCGTATCCGGCCTCGCCGCGCATACCCACATCGACCGATCCCCCCTCGCCGGCGGGCACGAGACGGGTGTCGAGCTCCAGCCCGAAGCCGCGACGAGACTCGCCCGGGGAGAAACGGACACCCCCGGACAGGCCCCAGGAATCGTGCTCGTACTCGCCAACGCCGAACGAGCCCTCCGCGCTTCCAATCAGAGTCAGGCGCGGATCGAAAACGCCCTCGACGGAAACGGAGCCCTTCGCTTCCAGTTGTCCACCCTCGGGTCCATCGCCCGTCCGGTGCCGGTAGGCCATCGACACCGAGGGTGCGCCGCGAACCGGCGCGCTCCACGCCAAGCCGGCACGATAATCGCGGCCGTGCATCGTGGGCAGTGAGGGGGAGATCCGGCCGCCGCCCTCGATCTCGAAGGCGAAGGACTCGATGCCGGCCTCGGCCTGAAGCTCTCCGGCCAGCACGTCGGCGACGGGAACGGAGGCGCCTGCGGACCAAGCGCGAAGGCGCACGTCGGAACGCGACCACGACGGGAAGCCAAGGTCGTCGCGGTGACGCAAGTCGCCCATTCCAGCGCCGAGCGTCGCCCAAAGATGTCCGCCCGATGCGGCGTGCCACGCGGCGAACGGATGCACGGAGAGAATCTCGGTGTCGTGTTCCCCGCCGCGGTAACCATGCGCGGCGAGGCTCGCCTTGGCACGGTAATGGAGATCGGTGCGCGTGAACGACCCGATCAGGCCCGCCTGCCAGGAGCCGGCTCCCAGCTCGACGCCAGCGCTCACGGATTCGCTCGAGCCGGTGTAATCGAAGCCTCCGCTCTGCCCGGACAAGGAGCCGATGCCGACTGCGGGGATGATCGCGGAGAGCATGCGTGGAGCCCCGGGCGACCAGCCGCGAACACGGTCCCGAACCGCGGCATGGGCGACATCGACGGCGCGTCGTGCATGTATGGGTGCCAGCGCCGTGTGCACCGGGTTGGACGGGGCGGCGCGTGACGCGGATGACGGCTGCAGGGGGGAGGGCGGACAGCGATGCTCCTCGCCGTCGTAGTACGCATCGTCACGTATCCGGACGGACGCAATTAGCCGGTCCGCGTCATCGTCTTCATCTTCGTCGCGGAAATTGACATCGACGCACAGCGTATCCTCGACCGTGTCGCCGAAGAGGACCTGATAACGGTACGTGGACGTAGTGCCGAGCGGAGGATCGGCGGCGGAGCTGGGATGTACGTATTCCAGCCGGGGCGGGTCCGGGTCGAACTTCAGCGGCGAGGATTTGTCGGGCAGCCACTTGTAGACAGGAACGGCGTTTTCCGGCTGCGGTTCCGCTTCGACCATCGCTTCAGGCAGCTCGAGAACCAACTGTGGATCCGCATCGTTATTGCGGTTCAAAAGACGATCCATCTGCGCAAGGGATCGTGAGGTGAACCGCCATTTTGCGCGTTCTGGATCGACGATGAGCGCGATGCTTCGCGCGTCCGTGGCTGGTGGGGTGTCGCTGTCGATCACCTGGTAGGTGCAGTCCGGACCTCCATAGGCCATCTCGGGTGTGCCGGACAGAACCCGGGTTTGCGGACTGAACCCCAAACCTGGAGGGAGAAGGCGGGTGGGGTTCTCAGGGTCAGAGATGGGAACAGGGTCCGGGCAATGGAGTTCATAGGTGTGCGGCGGCACTCCCCCGATTGCTTCTTTGAACGTGATCCTGGCGCGCTCGCCCACCCTGAGGCGCAGTACGTTCCCCGGCACGACGTACATTTCAACAAACATCAGCGTCCGGGTTACGGGAACCGTCACCTCGACCTCGACGGCTTTCGAGACCGTCTCCGCGGGCTGCGAGCTGTCCGTGGCAGCATAAGTGCACGAGTCGCGGAAGGGAGCATCGGGGGTGCCGGCGAACGTGCGGGTCTGCGGAGCGAAGCCCATCCCCGACGGCAGCGCCCCTCCGGCGCAGGTGAACGAGTACGTGTACGGCTGGACGCCGCCCGTGGCGGCCGGCAGCACCTCGCTGTCGAACGTCCCGACCGAAAGGCTCACCTTGCCCGGGTCGGGGAGTGAGAGCCTGTCGGGCAAAGATCCGACGGCAAGGCGAAGCCCATAAGTCACGCTTCTTTGTGGCCGAAATCCGGGATCGGATTCGGTAACGCGGTAAGTGCAGAAGAAAGTCTTGCCTCTTTCGGCGACGGGGGCCGTGCCGGCAAGGACTCCCTGATCGGGAAACAAGCTCACCCAGTCGGGACACCCTTCGATGCTCGACTCATAGGGAGGGACCCCGCCGGAGATTCTGAATGGGAGCCGATGCTCCATCGCTTGCCCCGGAGGAAAATCAAGAGTGAGCGTCCGCCTCCCCCCCGGAAGCTCGACGGAAAGATGACTTCCACCACAAGCGGCGAGCGTGAGGACAAGGCAAGCCTGGACTACGGCCTTGAAGTAATTCATCCCGTGCATTCTCGATCCGGAGGCTTCGTGGGGCGGAATGGCCGTCGTTCGGAACCGCTGCGCGCGCTCAGTAGCGGAATCCGCTCGCCCGCCGGTCGGCCGGGGGCGCCAAGGTGTCGTCGCGCGCGGCGATGGCGTGCACCAATCGCGCGGTGACGATCACGATGAGCTCGAGCTCGTCGGACCGCGTCGTGGACTTGCCGAACAGGGCGCCGAGGAGCGGCACGTCCTTGAGCCCCGGCACGCCGGCCTCGACGGTGTTCGAGGCGTTTCGGAACAGTCCCGCGATCACGATCGACTCGCCGTCCGCGACCTCGACCGTCGTCTCCGCCCGGCGGACGTTGATGACCGGGACGTTGACGCCCTCGGTGATGGCGATCGACCGGGTGAGGGAAGGCTCGGAGACCTCGGGACGCACCGTGAGGACGATCCGGCCCGAGTCCACCACGGTCGGGACGAAGTCGAGCAGGACCCCGTATTTCTTGTACTCGAACGTGAGCACGCCAGCGTCGAAGCCCGAGGGGAGCGGAAACTCGCCGCCCGAGAAGAAGGAGGCCGACTCCCCGGAAATCGCCGTCACGTTCGGACGGGCCAGCACGTTCGCGAGCCCCGCCGTCGAGAGCGCGTCGATCATGGCCCCGATGCGGCCGCTCGCGGTCTGCCGGCCGAAGGCCAGGGACGGGGCCACGCTCTCCTCGACGAGGAGCGGCGAGAAACCGAACGGAGCGTTGCTGAGCTCGAGCGTCGAAGACGTCACTAGGCGCCCGATGCGAACGCCGAGCGCGTTCTGCCCGCGGCCCTGGAACGCCTCCCAGCTCACCCCGAGGTTCTCGGTGACCGAGCGGTTGACCTCCGCGATCTGGACCTCGAGGTTGACCTGCTGCGGCCCGGCGATCCGGAGCTCGTTCTCGATGGGCACACCCTCCGGGAGGGTGGCGGTGGCGATCCGGAGCGCGCGGTCGGCCGCCTCCGCGGAAACGACCTCCCCGCCGAGGGTGGCCCCCCGCGCGTTGGGCAGCACCCGTACGCCGTCGAGATCGGGTACGACTCCGAGCGCCGCCCGTAGGGGCGCGAGGTCGAGGCCGACCGAGACGAGGTGCTCCTCGTTCCAGTCGTCTCCGGCCAGGATGGAGACGGACGTCCGGCCGACGCCCCTCCCGATGATGTAGAGCACGGTCGGGGAGAGGAGCTGGACGTCCGCGATCTCCGGCGCGGCGACGGAGACCGCGGTGGCCTCGCGCTCGAGGAGCAGGCGGTGGCTCTGTCCGACGTTGAGGCTCAGGGTCTCGGGAGGCGGAGGTTCGGGGACCCCGGCCCCGATCGTCGTTTCGTCGATTGCCGCCGGAAATGGTTCTTCCGCCGCCTCTGCCTCCGCCACCGATGGCTCTGCCGGTGATGGTTCTGCCAGCGATGGATCTTTCGCCGTCTCTGCCTCCGGCGGCAGCGGTTCCTCGGCGGGCACCGACGCGGGGCGTTCGGACGGATGCGGCCCCGGCGACGGCGTGACGGGGTCCGCCGGCCAATACGAGGCGTGCCGGTACTGGCCGTTCAGGGCGGGCGGGGTGATCGGGCCCGGCCAGTCCGCGATGCGGAGCACGAGCTCGGACGGATCGGGAGGCGCGAGCGGCGCGTCGACCGCGGGCCCGCTGGGCGACCGCTATACGTCGGAGAGCGGGTGCGCGTGGTTCGGGGGCGGTGGGCGGGGTTCAGCGGAATCCACGACCTCGCGGAACTCCGGCCGGGAACGCCCGGGCGAAGGAGCGGGCGCGCGGGAAGCCGGAGAGTCGCCGCCCGAGGCGGCAGCCCGCGCGAGCGCCATCTTCCGCTTGGCCTCTTCAATCAGGCGCGAGAGGGTGGCGCCGTCCTCGTCCTTCCAGAAAGACCCGGGACGGGCCGCGTGCATCCGCGCCGCGTCGGCGACCTTGCCCGCCCCGAGCAGCGTGCGCACGTGGTTCGCGACGATACGCGGGTTCTCCGGCGAGATCCGAAGCGCTTCGGCGTAGTGCGCATCGGCCGCCTCGTAGTCGCCGTCCATCGAGGCGGCCACCGCGAGCCCGTTCAGGATCCAGGGCGCCACCGGCGTGTCCCGGGCCGGATCACGCGCGGCCTCGAAGATCCGCCGGGCCTTGCCATAGTCGCCTCGTGCGAGCGCGACCCGGCCCGCCCCGAGCCGGGCCTCGGCCACCAGCTCCTTCCTTTCGCCCGCAAGGTCCGCCGCGTTCAGGAAATGCCGCTCG
>JAJECB010000072.1 GCA_022822245.1 Gammaproteobacteria bacterium | reverse complement strand
CCGCGCGATGGGGGCGGAGCTTGCCCGGCACGCGGTTCGGGTCAACGCGCTTGCCCCCGGCTACATCGAGACCGACTTCAATCGCGAGTTCCTGAAGACCGAACAGGGGGAGAGGCTCGTGCGCGGGATCCCGCAGCGCCGGGCGGGCCGGCCGGAGGAGCTCGACGGCGCCTTGCTGCTGCTCGCGTCCGACGCCTCCTCGTTCATGACCGGGAGCGTCGTCACGGTGGACGGCGGCCACGCCTGCACCTCAGTCTGAGCCGCTTCGCGCGCGCCCGCCCGAGACGCCACCCGCCGCGGAGCAAAACAGGGTCAGAGTGGGATTTCGGACTTGGCGGATACCATCCGGTTCGTTCGAGCGAGCCCGAAATCTCACGCCGGCCCCGTCTTGCCGCCGATTTCCGGAGCTCCCGCTCCAATCCCGCCTTTCGAGAGGAACCGCCCGAGATGGACTACCACCTGCCCCCCGAGGTCGAAGAGGTCCGGCTTCGCATCCGGAGCTTCGTCGACACCCACCTCATCCCGATCGAGTCCGACCGCTCGGTGTACGACGAGCACGAGAACATCGCGCACGAGCCCCTCGCCCGGCTCCGCGCCGCGGCCCGCGAAGCGGGGCTCTGGGCGCTCCAGATGCCCGAGGAGCGGGGCGGAGCGGGCTTCCCGGTGGTGGGCATGGCCGCCTGCTACGAGGAGATGAACCGCTCCATCTTCGGGCCGGTGACCTTCAACTGCCAGGCCCCCGACGACGGCAACATGATCCTCCTCAACCGGGTCGGGACGGAAGACCAGAAGGACCGCTGGCTCCAGCCGATCATCGACGGCGAGGTCCGCTCGTCCTTCGTCATGACCGAGCCCGCGCCGGGGGCGGGCTCGGACCCCGCGGGAGCGATGCGGACCCGGGCAGAGCGGCGCGGCGGGAAGTGGGTCGTGACCGGGCGCAAGTGGTTCATCACCGGCGCCCGCGAGGCGAAGCACTTCATCGTGGTCGCGCGCACCTCGGACGACGCGCGCCGCGGGCTCTCCGCGTTCCTCTTCCACGCCGACCAGCCGGGCTGGCGCATCGTGCGCACGGTCCCCATCATGGGGCCGGAGGAGCACGGCGGGCACTGCGAGATCGAGTTCGAGGGGCTCGAGGTCGGGGACGAGGACGTCCTCATGGACATCGGGGACGGCCTCAAGGCGACCCAGATCCGCCTCGGGACCGCCCGCCTCACCCACTGCATGCGCTGGCTCGGGCTCTCCAAGCGGGCCCTCGAGATCGCGTCGCAGTACGTGCAGGAGCGCGAGAGCTTCGGCCTCACCCTCGCCGAGCACGAGGGGGTGCAGTGGATGATGGGCGAGGCCGCGATGGACATCCACATCGGGCGTCTCCTCACCATGCACGCGGCCTGGAAGCTCGACCAGGGCGACTTCGCGCGCAAGGAGGTGTCGATGGCGAAGGTCGCGGTCGCGGACGTGCTCCACAAGGCGGTCGACACCGCCATCCAGCTCCTCGGCGCGAAGGGATACTCGAAGGACACCCCGCTCGAGTGGATGTACCGCTATGCGCGCCAGGCCCGCCTCGTGGACGGCGCCTCGGAGGTCCACAAGATGGTGCTCTCGCGCTTCTTCTTCCGCGAGGGGGTGGACTTCTGGAACTGGGGCTGAGACCACCCCGGCGGGCCAGGACCCCCACCGGGCAACAATGACGCCGCCGGGTCATCGGATTTTCCACGCAAGGCCGGCCGGCCACGACCCCGTGCCGAAGCGGGCGCCGCGGGGGCGATCGGCGTAGAATCGGACCGCACGCAACGGCAGGGACGGACGCAATGTCAGTCGCCACCCGGATGCCCCGCAACGGCCCCATCCGGCCCCGGCATCCGACCTTCGACCTCGAGGAGGCGCTCGCCGGCGACTGGAACGGCGGGAGCGCGTTCCGGACCGCCTTCTTCAACGCGATGTCGCTCTCCTTCCCGAGCGGCGAACGCTTCTTCATCGACGCGGTCCGCGCGCACGAGGAGGAGGTCCGGGACCCCGCCCTCCGGGAGGCGGTGCGCGGCTTCATCGGGCAGGAGGCGGTGCATCGCCGGGTCCACGCGGCCTACAACGAGACGTTCTGCCGGCGGCGCGGCTACGACCTCGACGAGCTGGAGGCGCCGTTCCTGGAGGCCGTCCGGTGGAGCGAGGAGAACCTCTCCCCCCTCGCCCGCCTCGCCGCCACCGTCGCCCTCGAGCACCTGACCGCGATCCTCGCCGCCGCCCTCCTCGACGGCCGGTCCGGGCCCCTCGCGGGGGCCGACCCGCGGGTCGCGGAGCTCTGGCGGTGGCACGCGGTCGAGGAGACCGAGCACAAGTCGGTCGCGTTCGACGTCTACGCGGTGTCCGGGGGCTGCCCGAAGCGGCTGCGGCAGACGCTGAAGTACGCGACCTTCAACTTCCTCCGCGACAACTTCCGCGCGGTCCGGACGATGCTCCGCCACGACGGCCACGGGCCGGGGGTGTTTGCGGGAGGAATGTGGCACCTCTTCGGATGGCCGGGCATCCTGCGGCGGCTCGTCCCGGAGTGGACGACCTTCCTTCGCGCCGGCTTCGAGCCTCCGAACGAAGGCGACGCGGCCCTCGTCGAAGGGTGGCATCCGGACCCCGCGATGGTATCGTTCGCCCCCGAGCCGGCCCGCCGCGGCCAGCCGTAGCCGCGTTTCGCGCCGCCCTTTCGTGCGGGCGGGGCGGTCCCCTGCGCCCCACTCGCGACCGAAGAAGCAACCGATCATCCTGCGCCCGGAGCCCATGAACGAAGCCCACGAAACGATCGCGGTCGAGACGGTGGACGAGCACCGTCTCGTCGTCCGCCTGAACCGGCCCGCCTCCGCGAACGCCCTCAACACCGCGATGGGCCTCGAGATGCGGGACCTCTTCACGCAGTTCTACGTCGAGCCGGGGGACGTGCGATGCATCGTGCTGACCGGCGCCGGGGAGAAGGCGTTCTGCGCGGGAGGCGACCTCAAGGAACGCAACGGGATGACGGACGCGGCGTGGCAGCGCCAGCACGCGATCTTCGAGCAGATGACCCTCGCGGTCGTCGAGTGCCCCATTCCGATCATCGCGGCCGTCAACGGCGCGGCGTACGGAGGCGGCACCGAGCTGGCCCTTGCCTGCGACTTCATCTACGCCGGCAAACGCGCGCGCTTCGCGCTCACCGAGGTCACCCTCGGCATCATGCCGGGCGCCCTCGGCCCCCAGACCCTCTCGCGGGCGGCGGGGGTGCGGCGGGCCAAGGAAGCGGTGCTGACGGGCCTCCCGTTCGGGGCGGAGGAGGCCCTCGCGTGGGGGGTCGCGAACCGGCTCTGCGACGACGGCGCGCTCCTCGACGAGGCCCTCGGGACGGCGGCCCGGATCGCGTCGAACGCCCCGCTCGCGACCCGGCGCGTCAAGCGCACCATGTCCATCGGGAGCGACATCGATCTCCGGAGCGCGTTCGCCCTCGACCTCGAGGCCTACAACCGGCTCGTTCCCACCGAGGACCGCCAGGAGGGGGTGCGGGCCTTCAACGAGAGGCGCCCCGCGCGCTTCCGGGGCCGCTAGGCCGCGCCGCGCCCCGCTCGCCCCGCCCCGTCATGGTCTCCGTATCCACCATCCGGAATCGCCTGGGATCGGCCGGCGCCATCGCCGAAGGCCTCGAGAGCGTCGACTACATCCCGAGCCGGGCGATCGCGACCGCGGTCCACGTGGCCGGCCACCTCGAGAAGCCGATCCTCGTCGAGGGCTCGGCCGGAGTCGGGAAGACCGAGCTCGCCCTCTCCGTCGCCCGCTGGCTCGGCCTTCCCCTCGTCCGGCTCCAGTGCTACGAGGGGCTTGACGAGTCGAAGGCCCTCTACGAGTGGAAGTACGGCAAGCAGCTCCTCTACACCCAGATCCTCAAGGACCGCATGAGCGACGTGCTCCGCGACGCGCCCGGCTTCGAGGGCGCGATGGCGCGCCTGCACGAGTTCGGGGACCTCTTCTTCTCCGAGGAGTTTCTGGAGCCGCGGCCCCTGCTCCGCGCCCTCCGCGAAGAGGGGGGCGCGGTCCTTCTCATCGACGAGGTCGACAAGTCGGACGAGGAGTTCGAGGCGTTCCTGCTCGAGGTCCTCTCCGCCCACCAGGTCACCATCCCGGAGCTCGGCACGGTGCGGGCGGACATGCCCCCCGTCACCTTCCTCACCAGCAACAACACCCGCGATCTCGGGGACGCCCTCAAGCGGCGCTGCCTGCACCTGCACATCCCCCTCCCCGACGCGCGCCTCGAGCGGCGGATCGTCGAGACCCGGGTGCCGGACGCGGGGGAGGCGCTCCGGCGTCAGCTCGTCGACTTCGTGCAGCAGCTCCGGACCCTGGAGCTGCGCAAGCTCCCCTCGATCAGCGAGACGATCGACTGGGCGCGGGCCCTCGTGCTCCTCAACGCGCACGAGCTCGAGCGCGAGCTGGTCCGGGACACCCTGAACGTGCTCCTCAAGTTCGAGGTCGACGTCGAGCGGGCGGACCGCGAGCTCCCCGCCCTCCTCGCCCACGCGCGGCGCGAGGGCGGCGCGGCGACGGCTCCGCGGCTCGCCTAGCGAAAAATGGGGTCGGAGTGAGATTTCCGCCTCGGGTAAACGTGCGGGAAGAGGTTGGAACTAATACCTATAGCCTGACGGACGTGCAGACGTTGCGGATCTGTGGCCGTATCGGCGCGGTGTCGGATTACGCCTTCGGCTAATCCGACAACAAGCGAGCCGTGCGCTTCTGTAAAGTCATGGATATAAGCTCCAAGAGGTTCACGAAATCTCACTCCGGCCCAATTTCCCGACCCCCAATTTGCTTTGATGCAGCAAAGCCTTGAACGCTTCCTGAAGGCCCTCCGGGGGATGGACGTCCCGGTCTCGGTCGCCGAGAGCCTCGACGCGCACCGGACCGCGGCCCTCGTGGGGTGGAGCGACCGCACCCTGCTCCGGGACGCCCTCGCGGTCGCGGTGGCCAAGAGCGAGGACGAGAAGGAGCGCTACTTCGAGTGCTTCGACGCCTTCTTCGCCTCCGCGGCGGCGGCGGCCGGAGGGGCGGACGGGGACCGCGCGGGGGAGGAGAAAGCGGTCTCGGCGGCCATCCGGGAGGCCGCTTCCGACGACGGCATTCCCACCGGCGAGCTCGCGCGCATGCTCCTCGACGGCGACCGGGCCGGGGTGGCGGCGGCGATGGGGGCGGCGGCGGGAGCGGTCGACCTCTCGCGGCTTCGCCTCTTCACCCAGCGCGGCGTCTACATGCGCCGGATCCTCGACGAGATGGGGATCGGGGACGTGGAGGCGGAGATCCGGAACCTTCGCGCCGCGCCCGGCGACCCCGGGGCGGCCGAACGGGCGGACCGGCTCGAAGGCGCGCGCGGGCGCCTCGTCGAGGAGGCCCGCGACCTCGTCGAGCGCAACATCGCCCTTTACGCGGACCCCGCGTCGGCGCGGCTCCGCGAGGAGTTCCTGGAGCGGATGCGCCTTGCGAACATCCCAGCCCGCGACTTCGAGCGGGTGCGGCGCATCGTGCGGCGGATGGCGAAGCGCCTCGCGAGCCGCCACGCGAGGCGCCGCTTCAACCGCAAGGACGGCCGCCTCGACCCGCGGCGCACGATCCGCTCGAACATCGCCCACGACGGGGTCCCGTTCCGGCTCGCGTGGCGGTACACGCGCATCGAGCGCCCCAAGGTGGTCGCGGTCTGCGACGTGAGCGGCTCGGTCGCGGCCGCCGCCCAGTTCCTGCTCCTCCTCCTCTTCTCGCTCCGCGAGGTCATGTCGGACCTGCGCGCGTTCGCCTTCTCGAGCCACCTCGAGGACGTGGACGACCTCCTCGCGGGGCGCCCGTTCGAAGAGGCGGCGGCCGGCATCATGGAGCGGATCGGGTTCCGTCCGACCGACTACGGCCGCACCCTCCGCGACCTCGAGGACGGCTATCGCGACACAATCGACCGCAAGACCACGCTCCTCGTCCTCGGCGACGCCCGCAACAACCGGGGCGACCCCGAGACGGCGGTCCTCGACCGGCTCTTCCAGCGCGCGAAGCGCGTCGTGTGGCTGAATCCCGAGCCACGCCCGTTCTGGGGCACGGGGGACTCCGAGATGCTCCGCTACCTCCCCTACTGCCACGTCGCGCGGGTGTGCAACACCCTCCGCCACCTCGAGCGCACAGTAGACGACCTCCTCGCCGCCCGCCCCTGACCCCACCGTTCGCCTCCCTGGGCTACCATGCACACGTCGCACCCGGCCTCAGCTTCAGCCCGCGAGGCCCAGCACCAGCCCGGGCCGAGCCGGAGGACGACCATGAAGAATTCCGAAATGCGACCCCGCGCAACCAACCATCCCTACCAGACATCAGTGAAAACCATCCTCGGAATCCTGGCGTTACTGTGGGTAACAACTCAAGCTCATTCATTCTATGAAATGAACTGGCGGACTGAGTTCCGCGGAATGAAAGGATGGGTGGTAGCCGCTGTTACCCGAGTGGATGGTGCCTTTTCAGATTGTAAGTACGATACTGCGGTTCTGTTCGAGAACGACATGGTATTCAAGTGCAACCACCAGATTGGATCGTTTTCGTCATTTTCATCCCCATCACCTGCATCTAATCCAGATGCAGTGATATTCGTCAACGTAGTAGAATACAAAAACATGAAGGTATATCAGATCAAAGTCCTCATAGGCGAACGCATCTACGATATGCAACCTGAGTTTGCGGAATGAATCGCCTTTAGCCGCAATGCTTCACGAAGGCAAGGGTTTTGGATTTGTCCGCCGTTTCAGGCAGAAGACAAACCAAGTCGATTACCGTGCGAGCTCGTCGGCTTCGCGGATGGCGCAGGTCAGGCGCCCAACGGTTGTAGAGGGATTGCCGAACGGGTTGCCTTCCTGCTCCCGGCGCTGCAACTGGGTTTCGGCGCGCTGTTCGGCCTGTTCGACTCGCGTTACCAGATTGTCGCAGTCGGGCGTTTTCGCCCCATCAGCGTCGTATTCCGGACGTAGCTCTTCAAGCACAGCCTGGACCGCGCGACGATGGTCCGGCCGATCGTGGACTCGCTCGTGAAGAATCAACCACAGCTCGAAACAGGGATCTGAACGGGCCACACCGATTCCGTTACTCTCGCAATAGACCACGGCCTCATTGAATCGAGGGTGCTCGTCTCGATCGAACACCGCCCAGACCTGATCCGCTTCCTCGTATGAGTCCTTCTTGCGGCGACTGCGCCGACCGAGCCCCAAGTCCCGAGCATGCTCGACCGCTCTCGTGGCGATGGTGTAGGGGACTCCCACACCCGGACGGGCTTCTACTGCAACGAGCGCGCTCGAACAGGTTCGGCGGAGCGCGTCGAAATAGGCAGGCTCGGTGTTCCTGCCTTCACAAAACAGGATGAAACGCCGCCGTGGCTCGCGGCGCGCTCTGCGCCGCCTGAGATCGGGTGCGCGGCGGTTCACGCTCCTAGGAGCGTGCGCCGTAGAAAGATTGTTCGATATGGGCGAGCGGATGGACGGCCCGGATTCGACTCGAGGATGGGCAAGACCATCGGGACCGAGGAGTTCGC
>JAJECB010000340.1 GCA_022822245.1 Gammaproteobacteria bacterium | reverse complement strand
CGTCGCGGGCGCGCCCTTGTCACCGTCGTTTCGCACCGTCACCGACAGGTTGAAGTTCGCCCCGGTCTGCGGAGTTGCGTCATCCACCGTCGGCGTCCCCAAGGCCAGGTCTGGCTTCGGCGGCGGCGCCGTCGCATCGACCCTCACCGAGGTCGAGCAGTTGTTGGTAGTGTCGGACTCCTCCGCCACTGCGTCCACGCAGGCCCCGTAGTGGTACGTGCCGGGGGTGGCGGGCGTGGTGACCGCGATGGACTCCGCGCTCGTCCCCGACGCCGCAAGCGCCCCCACCGTGTCGGTGCCCACCTCGGTGTCCGCGCTCGTGATGGCCGCATCGTCGGAGCGGTAGTAGCGCAGGGTCGTCGCCGCGGAGTCCCCGCTTCCATCGTTTCGCACCGTCACCGACAGGTCGAAGGACGCCCCGGTCTCGGGGCTCGTGTCGTCCACCCCCGGCGTCCCCAACGCCAGGTCGGGCGGGCGCTGGCGGTCCAGCACCTCCATCTCGGAGGCGCCCGAGCAGTTGTTGGTGGTGTCGGACTCCTCCGTCACCGCGTCCACGCAGGCCCCGTAGAAGTACGTGCCGGGGGTGTCGGGCGCGGTCAGTTCCACCGACTCGCTGCCGCTGGTCGACGCGCTCAGCCCCGCCACTGCATCGGTACCCACCTCGGTGTCCGCGCTCGTGATGGCCGCATCGTCGGAGCGGTAATAACGCAGCGTCGTCGCGGGCGCGCTCCCGTCACCGTCGTTTCGCACCGTCGCCGACACGGTGAAGGCATCGCCCGTATAGGTGCCGCCGGGATTGGCGGCGATCGAGAGCGCGGAAATGCGTAAGTCCGGCTCGCCCTGCGACACGGGCTGCGGGTCGGGCACGTCCACCTTCGCCGATCCCGAGCAGTTGTTGGTGGTGTCGGCCTCCCCCGCCACCGCGTCCACGCAGGCCCCGTAGAAGTACGTGCCGGGGGTGTCGGGCGCGTTCAGCTCCACCGAGACACTGCCGCTCCCCGAGGCGCCGAGCTCGGTCACCTCATCGCTGCCCACCGGTGTGTCGGAGGGCGTGACGGAGTAGTCCGGCGAGCGGTAGTAGCGCATCGTCGCCGACGGTGCGCTTCCGTCGCCGTCGTTGCGCACCATGACCGAGAGCCTGAACGTCGCGCCCGCGGCCGGGTCCGTGTCGCTCACCGAAGGCGACGTCACCACCAGGTCGGGGCGTCCCCTCGGCCCGGTCTCCGACGCCTGCACCTCGACTTCAACCGGCGCCGAGCAGTTGTTCGTGGTGTCGCGCTCCTCTGCCACCGCGTCTACGCACGCCCCGTGGTAGTACGTGCCGGGGGTGTCCGGTGCGGTGAGCGCCACCGAGGCGCCGGTGCTTCCCGACGCTGCAAGCCCCGTCACCGCATCGGTGCCCAGAGCCCGGTCGCTCGCGGTGATGGTCGCGTCCGCCGAGCGAAGGTAACGCAGCACCGTGACCGGCGAGGGTGTGTCGCCATCGTTTCGTACCGTCGCCGACAGCGTGAACGCTGCCCCGAGGGCCGGACGGGGGTTGCTCACCGAGGGCGACACCACCACCAGGTCCGCCGCCGGCGCCTCGGCTCCCGGCGCCGCCGAGAGGTTGGCGAGGTGTCCCTCGGCGCTTTGCATCAGGTTCATCACTTCGACCGGCCCGTCGGCGGAGACGAACAACTGCCACTTGCCCGCCCCGTCTCCCAAGCGCCCCTCGAAGTCCGCCCCGCCGCTCTCGAGCTCCTGCGCATCGAGGGTGCGAACCGCCCCCGCCGGCAGCACCAGCCGCACCTCGCCCCCCGGCGCCGCCTCGCCCCCCGCGTCGTCGCGCCCCGCGACCGTGACGGTCACCTCCCCTTGCCCGGGATTGGCCAGGCGAAGACGGCTTCGCCGTGAGCGATTGCTCCCCGGGTTGAACAACCGCACGTGGTACCCCCGCGATCCCGCGCGCACCACCTCGTGCGTCTCGCCAAGGACACTCCCCGCGTTGCGCACGTAGGACCCGGACTCGATGTCCAGCTCGCTGCGAAGCCGCAGCCGCCAGCTCCCCTGCCCGTCGCCCAGAGCCCCCGTCAGCCCCTTCGACAGGTTCCCCCCCTCCAGATCCCGCACGCTCAAGGTCACACTCGCCCTCGGCCCCATCTCGAGCGTCACCGGCCCGTACTCCTTCCCCGTGTCGTCCGTGCCGTGAATGTCCACCGCCCCCGATTCCTCGGAGTGATTGATGACTCGCAGCAGCCCCTCGCGAACCCCGTCGAGCGCCGTAACCAGCAGGGGGAGGGCGTGCTCCGACTCCGGCCTGGCCCCGCCCCACGGACCGGAGGCCGAGAGGTTCGCCAGGTGACCTTCGGTGCTTTGCATCAGGTTCATCACTTCGACCGGCCCGTCGGCGGAGACGAACAACTGCCACTTGCCCGCCCCGTCTCCCAAGCGCCCCTCGAAGTCCGCCCCACCGCTCTCGAGCTCTTGCGCATCGAGGGTGCGAACCGCCCCCGCCGGCAGCACCAGCCGCACCTCGCCCCCCGCGTCGTCGCGCCCCGCGTCGTCGCGCCCCGCGACCGTGACGGTCACCTCCCCTTGCCCGGGATTGGCCAAGCGAAGACGGCTTCGCCGCGAGCGATTGCTCCCCGGGTTGAACAACCGCACGTGGTACCCCCGCGACCCCGCGGGCACCACCTCGTGCGTCTCGCCAAGGACACTCCCCGCATTGCGCACATACGACCCGGACTCGATGTCCAGCTCGCTGTGAAGCCGCAGCCGCCTGCTCCCCTGCCCGTCGCCCAGAGCTCCCGTCAGCCCCCTCGACAGGTTCCCCCCCTCCAGATCCCGCACGCTCAAGGTCACACTCGCCTTCGGCCCCACCTCGAGCGTCACCGGCCCGTACTCCTCCCCCGTATCGTCCGTGCCGTGGATGTCCACCACCCCCGACTCCTCGGAGCGGTTGATGATCCGCACCAGCCCGTCGCGAGCCCCGTCGAGCCCCGAAACCAGCAGGGGGAGGATCCGAGGCGTCTCGGGCTGGCTCGCGCCGGCCGTCGACACGCCCACGAGGGCGAGGATAGTGACCGCGGCCGACAGCAACCCGGCCGGAGCTGGCGCGTAACGCGCCAGAAAATGACGTGCATCCAGGGAGTACATCGTGGCTGTCCGTGCCCGCCTCGATCCGGTAGGTGGGCGAAAATCTCCGTCGTCCGAGGGAGGAGGAAAGATACAGGAAAGAGGGGGTGGGTGCGCGCGGCCCGGCTCAGGGAGCAGAGCTGATTCGCGCTCGCCCGTCCTCGGTGCTCTGGATCAGCGTGGTGCATTGAGCCATAAACGTGACCCTGGGCGCCGGCAACTCGGGATCGCAATCGTTCGTTGGTCGCGTGGAGCGCCGATTCGTGGAGGCATCGAGCGGCATTGCCTTGACAGGCCCGCCGCCCGAACCGAGAATTCGCGCCTTCCCGGGGCCATAGCTCAGCTGGGAGAGCGCTACAATGGCATTGTAGAGGTCGGCGGTTCGATCCCGCCTGGCTCCACCAGACCGACGGCGGCCGGTGCAGAATGAAGCCGCCCCCGGCCGACGGACCGGAATTCGTCCCCATCGTCTAGAGGCCCAGGACACCGCCCTTTCACGGCGGCGACGGGGGTTCGACTCCCCCTGGGGACGCCAACCCGCGACGGTCGCGCGAGTCCCGCTCCCGAGGAGGTCCGGGCAACGCCTCGCCTTCCAGGTTTGACTTGCTTGACTCCCGCCCGTGGAGGGGCATAGCATCGCCCCGCGCGATGGGCTCCGGGTCTTCCGGGCTCCCACGCAAGCCCGCCCCGAACGGGACAACATCGACTGCCCGCCTCGCTTCGTTCCAACCGAATACAACCCCCGCCGTGCCGGCAGGCTCTCCACGCCCTTTCCGGCTCGCGTGAAGCGGGGTTCGGGCGCGCAGTTTCAGTCTCCTCCGACACCCAGCCCAAATTCCAACCGACGGAGTCAACATGCAGACCAGTGGAACCGTAAAGTGGTTCAACGCGACCAAGGGCTACGGGTTCATCCAGCCCGACGACGGCTCGAAGGACGTATTCGTACACATCTCCGCCGTGGAGAAGGCCGGCCTGCGCAGCCTCTACGAAGGACAGCGGGTGAGCTTCACGAACGAGCGGGACCGGCGCGGCCGGTTCGCGGCCGAGAATCTGCAAGTGGTCGAATAGTCTCCCCGTGTGCATCCCCGGCGCGTGCCGCCGGGGATGCCGCACGCCGGGGCGGCCTCAGCCGCCCAGCACTTCCCGGTTGACGACATTCGCGGGATCGAGCGTCCCGTCGAAGCAATCGACCACGTTTCGGGCGCATGACGCCCCCATCCGGAACATCGACTCTTCCGTGACCCCCGCCGAGTGGGGGCTCACCAGGATATTGTCAAGCGCGAACATGGGGTTGTCCGCGGTCGCGGGCTCGACCTCGAACGCGTCGATCGCCGCCCCCGCGATGACCCTGCGCTCGAGCGCATCCACCAGCGCGGCCTCGTCGACGATGCCTCCGCGCGCGGTGTTCACCACGTAGGCGGTCCCTTTCATCGCGGCGAGCTCGTCCGCCCCCACCATGCCGGTCGTCTCGTCGGTCTTCGGGCAGTTGACGGAGAGGAAGTCGAGCTCGGGGAGGGTCTCGCGCCAGTTCGTCACCGGCTCCGCGCCGGCCTCGCGGATCGCTTCGTCGCTCGCGTAGGGGTCGTGCACGGACACCACCATGTCCAGCCCCAGGCAGCGCTTGACGAGGAGCTGCCCGATGCGGCCGAAGCCGAGGATCAGCACCCGGCGGCCCGCGAGATCGATGGCGGTGTTCTCGAAGCGGATGTCCCAGTTGCCCTTGCGCACCTCGCGGTCGAACTTCACCCCGTGCTTGGCGAGCGACATCATGAAGAACAGGGAGTGCTCGGCCACGGTGACGGAGTTCGCGGTTCCGGTCACCGTGAGGGGGATCCCGGCCGCGGTCAGCGCGCCGACGTCCACGTTGTCGTAGCCGACGCCGTGGCGCGAAACGACTTTGAGGCGCGGCGCGTTGCCGACGATCCGGGCCGTGAAGGGCGCCACCCCGCCGAGGATGGCCCCGTCGTAGTTCGCGATGTGCTGGAGGATGTTCTCCTCGGAGAGCTCCGTGAACCGTTCGTACTCGACGTCGTCGCGGCCGTCGAGGACCGAATGGATGCCGTCGGTGACCGGCATCTGAATCATGATCCGCTTCTTGTCCATGCCCGCGTCGTGCCTCCTCCGATTCTCTGTTACGCGCCCGCGCCTCGGCGCGGGCCGTCCTCCGTTGGCGTCCCTGACCCGATCCTCGTCCGGACTACGCTCCGGCCGGCGGGGGTGTGTTCACGTTCCGTCCGCCGCGAGGGTGTTGAGTGCCGACCAGGTGCTCTCCTCGACCTCGACGCCTTCGGCGAGGTGGCGGTGCGTGCGTTCGTGCTCGATCTCGCCCGGGTAGTAGACCCGCTCGTGGCCCTCCGCGGGCGGAGTCGCGTTGAGCCACGCCGCGAACTCCGTCACCTCGCGGCGGAAGGTCTCGAGGGGTCGGAGCGCCTCGACCCGGAACGCGGCGATGAACACGCCGTCGTTGTGCGGGCCGGCCGGGTTGACCCCGAAACCGAGGCCGGTGAGCACCCCGGAGAGGATCTCGACCATCGCCGACAGCCCGTAGCCCTTGTGGCCTTCGGCTCCGCCGAGGGGCAGCACCGCGCCTCCCGCCGCGAGGGCGCCCGGGTCCGTGGTGGCCCGGCCCTCCGCGTCGATGAGCCAGCCGGGCGGCACCTCCTCCCCGCGCGCGGCCGCCACCTTGAGCTTGCCGGCCGCGGCCGCCGAGGTCGCGATGTCGACGAAGAACGGCGCCTCGAGGTCCGACGGCATGGCGATGCAGATGGGGTTCGTTCCGAGCCGCGCCTCTCGTCCCCCGAACGGGGCGACCCCCTTTGCGGTGCGCCCCGAGTCGGCGGTCATGATGCCGATCATGCCCGCCTCCGCCGCCGTCAGGCAGTAGTCGGTGAGACGCCCGACGTGGCTCTGGCGCCGGATGGTGGTCACCGCGACGTCGTGCCGGGCCGCCTTCTCGATGGTCATCCGCATCGCACGCTCGGAGACCACGAAGCCGAATCCGAAGTGACCGTCGATGACGGTCGTCGTCGCGCTCTCGCTCAGGACCTCGAACCGGGCGCCGGGCACGATGTGCCCCTTCCCGATCCGTTCGATGTAGAGGGGGACGTTGATGACCCCGTGCGAGTCGTGGCCGGCGAGGTTCGCGGCCACGCAGTGACGGGCGACGGTCTCCGCTTCCTCCGGGTTCACCCCCGCCGCGCGAAGGGCCTCGCGCGCCTTCGCCTCGAGCTCCTCCGCGCGGATCCGGGGCATCGCCTCAGTCGTCCGCCTGCGCCTTGGCGAGCGGGGTCGCGAAGCGCAGCTCGAGGTCCCAGG
>JAJECB010000152.1 GCA_022822245.1 Gammaproteobacteria bacterium | reverse complement strand
GGCCCGTCGTGCCCGAGGTACTCGCGGAATCCCCGGACCTCGACCCCGGAGGCGGCGAGGGTCCCCTCGATGGCCTCGGGGTCCTCGATGTCGAGCTCGCGGCGCCAGAACCTCTCGTACACCGTCTCGTGGTAGGCCCGGAATCCGCCGCCTTGCTCCTTCGCCCAGAGGAATCCGACGTGAGAGCAGGTACTGTCGAAGATCTTCCGTGGCCCGCGGATGGTGAGACCCCGGCGATTGGCCTCCCGGCGGCAGTCCATGTAGCTGTACCGGACCCGGCGCCATTGGTGCTCGTTCCGGTTCTGCGACACGACCTGCCCTTCCGCGTCGACTTCCGCCGAACCGAGAAAATCGGGAATGTGCAGGGAGTAGGGCCACACCTCGAGGTCGGCGCCCGCCCGTTCGGCGAGCGCGAAGGTCGCTTCCTGCGCGAGGTAGGCGTAGGGGCTCTTGTAGTCGAAGTAGTGGACGAGCTTCATCGAGGGCGGACTCGGCGGAACCGGCGCGATTATGGCACGGGGCTCCGCGCCGGGGAGAGCTCCGGCCCGCGGCGCGCTCTCCGGTCATGACCGGGAACGCGTCGCCGGCGCAAGGGCTGACCGTCGTCTGCGACCTCGACGGCACCCTCGTCGACAGCGCCCCGGATCTCTCCGTCGCGCTCAACACGGTTCTCGCCGAGCAGGGGGTCCCGACCGTGCCGTTCGAGGAGATCCGTCTTCTCGTGGGCGGCGGGGCGCTCGTGCTCATCGAACGGGCCCTGGCGCGGGTCGGCGCCCCGGAGCGCTTCGATACCGCCCGCATGTTCGACCGTTTCCTCGACGTGTACCGGTCGCGGCTTACCCGCGAGTCCCGTCCCTACCCCGGCGTTCCCGACGCCCTTCGTGCGCTGGCCCGGCGCGGCCATCCCTTGGCCGTCTGCACCAACAAGCCCGAAGGTCTCGCCCGCCGGATGCTCGCGGAGCTCGGGCTCGACCACTTCGGCGACGCCGTCGTCGGCGGCGACACCTTCGCCTTTCGCAAGCCGGACCGGCGCACCCTGGAAGCGGCCGCGGAACGGGCGGGCGGCGCCCCGGAACGCTCGGTGCTGATCGGCGACAGCCGCACCGACGTCGAGACGGCCCGGAATGCCGATGTGCCGGTGATCCTCGTCAGCTACGGCTACCGCACGGACCCGATCGACGATCTCGCCCCGGACTTCGTGGCGCACGAGTTCAAGGAGGTGCCACGCCTCGTCCGGCGTCTCGGCCAGGGCGGGGCGCCCGCCGGGTGATGCCGGGAGGCCGTGCCGGCTTGGGCCGGGAGTGGTTCGGCTTGCAGCGTTGGAGGAGCGCCCGGGCGGGCGCGATGTCCCGGTGGGCGCACGAGTGCATGGCCGTTGCCGGCCCGGCATCGCCGCCGCCCCGGTGATCATGGGCCGGGCGGAGAAGCGACCTACCCGCGACGTGCGCAACGCGCGGATGGCGCCGGCGGCGAACGAGTGAATCGAGCGGGAAGCTCAGCTACCGGCAACTCCTTCCCGATCGAGGCCGGAGATGGTCGCTTCGATGGAATCCCCGAGAATGGCGACGATCCGATCGATCTCGTCGGTGGTCAGGGTGAGAGCCGGCGACAGAACGCACAGATTGCCGATGGGCCGGACGATGAGTCCCCGGGCCTGCGCATGGAGGTCGACTCGCTTGCCGATCGCGATCTCTTCCGGGAACGGTTCCTTCGTCTCCCGATCCCGCACCAGCTCCACGCAGAGCATGAAGTGGCTGCCGCGCACGTCTCCCACGATCGGGAGCGCTTCCAGGGTCTTCAGGCGTTCCAGGAAGTAGGGTCCCGTTCTGCGCACGGACCCGCAGATGTCCTCTCGTTCCATCAGGGCGATGTTCGCCAGGGCCACCGCACAGGCGACCGCGTGGCCGGAGTACGTGAACCCATGCGAGAAGATCGCGCCATCCGTCCGCGGCCGCGACAACCCGTCGAACACCTCGTCCGAGACGATCGTCGCGCCGAGCGGCATGTAGCCCGACGTGATCCCCTTGGCGGTGACAAGGATGTCCGGCACCATGTCGAAGCGATCCTCGCTCGCGAAGAAGTGACCCAGCCGGCCGAAGGCGGTCACCACTTCATCGGAGACATAGAGGATGTCGTGCGCCTCGCACACTTCCTTCATGCGTCGGTGATAGCCGGCGGGCGCGACCAGAACTCCGCCGGCTCCCATGATCGGCTCGGCGAAGAAGCACGCGACGTTATCCGCTCCCAGGTCCGCGATCTTGCGCTCGAGCTCGTCCACGAGAAAATCGCAGTACGCCGCTTCCCCGTCGACCCCGTCCGGCATCCGGTAGCAGTTGGCTTCCGAAACGTGATGAACGAGTCCCTCGGGGAACCGGAATCCGGGCTTGTCGCCCATCTTGCCGGACAGGGCCGCGGCCAGGAACGTGCTGCCGTGATAGGCGTTGCGGCGGGAGATGATGAGGCGCTTCGACGGCCGGCCCAGGTTGTCGAAGTAATAGTGCGCGATCCGCACCGCCGTATCGTTGGCGACCGATCCGCCCGTGCTGTAGAAGACGTGATTCAGACCGCCCGGCGCCAGCTCGGCAAGCCTGGCGGCCAGCTCGGTCGCCGGGGGATTCCCGAGATTGGTGAAATAGGAGTACTGCGGCAGGGCGCCGAGCTGTCTCGTCGCCGCATCGATCAGCTCCCGGCGGCCGAAACCGACGTTCGCGAACCACAGCCCGCCCATCCCGTCGATGAACCGGTTGCCCTCGGCGTCCCAGACATGGGCTCCCTCCCCGCGCACCATGATCGTGGAGCCGGTCCGGGTCCAGTCGGCGAAATCCGTCCATGGATGGATACAGTGATCGAGGTCCGCCTGGCGAAGGCCTTCCGCGTCGTGGTTCATCAGTGTCGGCATTCCTCGTCTCCTGTTGACCGGAGATTGCCGGTGGCAGGATTCTCTGCAAATGTCCCTCAAGAGACAATCCTCGACCGCCCGGTTCCGCAACGTCCGGTGCTTGATGGCGTCAAGCACCGCCGTGAGCCGGGCCGGCGATGCCGTGCCGGCTCATGTCGATGCCCTGCCGGTGAGCCTCTCTCGCAAGGGGATCTTGCCTCGGCCGCTTCCGGTTGCCGTCCAGCCCGAAAGGGTCGTCCGGACGAGGGGGGGCCAGGTCGATACGAGGTCGCGTCCGCACCGGATACAATCTGGCCGGGGCCGGCGCCGGGAACGGGTTCGTCGAGCCACCCTGTAAATCGAAATGATCGCCTCCATCTGGACCGCCATGCACGCTGCCGACGACGTATTGGAAACCGCCGCCCGCTGGCGGGAGGAAGGCCGCCCCGCCGCGCTCGCGACGGTGGTCGAGACCTGGGGCTCCTCGCCGCGGCCGGTCGGCAGCCAGCTCGCGGTGGGCGGGGACGGCGGCTTCATCGGCTCGGTATCCGGCGGCTGCATCGAGGGTGCGGTGGTGCGGGCCGCTCTCGAGGTGATCGAGAGCGGCCATCCGCGCATGCTCGACTTCGGGGTGACGGACGAGCAGGCGTGGGACGTCGGCCTCGCCTGCGGCGGCAAGGTCCAGGTCTACGTCGAACGGCTGGAGTAGGCATCGTTGCGGCGCGATACCTTGCATGCAGTGTTCGTCGAGCGGCTGCGGTAGAGACCGTTGCGGCGTGAAGTCCTGCACGCGGTGCTCGCCGCGCGGGAAGGCAAGCGGCCGGCGGTGCTCGTGAGCGAGCTCGATTCGGGCGAACAACGGCTCTTCTTTCCCGACGCTCCGGACGAGTCGGGGCTCGCGCCGCCGGTCCGCGCCGCCTGCGTCGAGGCGCTGCGGGCGGACCGCAGCCGGAGGCACGCGAACGAGGACGGGAGCGATCTCTTCCTCCAGGTGTTCAATCCTGCGCTTCGCATGGTCGTCGTCGGCGCGGTGCACATCACCCAGGCCCTCGTGCCGATGGCCGTCCTCCTCGGCTACGAGGTCACCGTGGTCGACCCCCGGCGCGCGTTCGCGACCGACGAACGGTTCCCGGGGGTGGCGGTGGATACCGACTGGCCCGACGATGCGCTCCTTCGCCTCGCCCCCGACCGGCGGACGGCCGTCGTCACCCTGACCCATGACCCGAAGCTCGACGATCCGGCGCTCGCGGTGGCCCTCGCGAGCGACGCGTTCTACATCGGGTCGCTCGGCAGCCGGCGCACCCACGCCGCCCGGCTCGAACGGCTGCGGGCCCGCGGGTTCGACGAGACGGCCCTCGCCCGGATCCACGGTCCCATCGGGCTCGCGATCGGCGCCAAGTCTCCGGCCGAGATCGCGACCGCGGTAACGGCGGAGATCACCGCGAGGCTCCGGGAGCCGGCCCCCGCGGAGTCGCGGTAGATCCCGGAACGCCAGTGCGCTTCGGTCCGACCCCGCTCCGCGACGCGGAGGACGCGATACTCGCCCACGGGTTCCGGCTCCCGGGACGCGTGCTCAAGAAGGGCCAGCGCCTTTCCGCCGATGAACTCACGGCGCTCCGCGAGGCCGGGTACGACTCGGTGGTGACGGCTCGCCTCGACCCGGACGACGTCGCCGAGAACGACGCGGCCCGGGAGCTCGCGGAAGCCCTGGCGGCCGGCGCGGCTGCGGGATCGGGGGAGGGTCCCGCCCCAGGGACCGGGCTCGTCACCGGCACCGCGTTCACCGGGCGTTGCAACCTGCTCGCCGCGGTTCGCGGGGTGCTCACGGTCGACGAAGAGGGGGTCGCAGCGGTGAACGCGGTCGGCGAGGAGCTCACCCTCGCGACCCTGCCCGCGATGACGGTGGTGGACCCGCGGCGTCTCGCGGCTACCGTCAAGGTGATTCCCTTCGCGGTGCGCCGGCCGCACCTCGATGCATGCCTGGACATCGTCCGGGCACGCGGAGGGCTCGTTCGGGTGGCGGAGTTCCGCCCGCGACGCGCCGGGCTCGTCCTTACCGTGCTGCCCGGCTCGCGGTCGTCGATGCTGGACAAGGCGTCCTCGGTTCTCCGGGACAAGCTCGCCGGCATCGGCGCGTGCCTCGAGGCCGAGCGCCGCTGCCCGCACGAGGAGGGCGAGGTGGCGGCCGCCCTCGCCGGTCTCGTCTCTGCCGGCTGCGACCTCCTGGTCGTCCTCGGCGCGTCCGCGATCGTGGACCGCCGCGACGTGGTGCCCGCCGCCATCGAGACGGCAGGGGGGACCGTGCTCCGTCTCGGGCTTCCCGTCGACCCCGGCAACCTCTGCCTCTACGCCCGGATCGGGTCCGTTCCGGTGGTCGGTCTTCCCGGGTCGTCGCGCTCCCCGGCCGCGAGCGGGGCGGACCTCCTCCTCCGGCGGGTCGGCGCGGATCTCTCCCTCTCGGGACGGGAGTTCGCGGACTGGGGAGCGGGAGGGCTTCTCAAGGAGCAGCTCGGCCGGCCCTCGCCGCGGAGCGCCCCCGCCGACGGGGCCGCCGTTTCCGCGCCGTCCCCGCGGCGCGAGGTCGCCGTCGTCGTCCTCGCGGCCGGTCAGTCGCGCCGCATGGGCCGGCGCAACAAGCTGCTGGAGGCGGTGGACGGCGAGCCGATGGTGCGCCATGCGGTGCGCGCGGCCGTGTCCGCGGCGGGCGGTCGCCCGGTGGTGGTGGTGACCGGACACGAGCGCGAAGCGGTGGAGGCGGCCCTCTCCGGCCACGACGTCGCGTTCGCGCACAACCCCGACTATGGCGCGGGGCTCAGCACCTCGCTCGCCCGCGGGGTGGCCGCCCTCCCGCCGGGGATCGAGGGCGCGATCGTCTGTCTTGCCGACATGCCGGGCGTGCGCGCCGAGCACCTCGAACGGCTCCGGGACGCATTCGACCCCGGGGCGGGAGCCGCGATCTGCGTCGCCACCCGGCGCGGCAAGCGGGGCAATCCGGTCCTCTTCGCGTCCCGCTTCTTCCCCGAGATGTGCGACGTGGACGGCGACGTGGGCGCCCGCCACCTGGTCGGAGCGTACGCGGACCTCGTGCGCGAGGTGGAGATGCCGGACGACGGCGTGCTGCTCGACATCGACTCGCCGAGCGCGCTCCGGGCGTATCGGGCCGGCGAGACGCCGGGGGACGCGTGACCCCGCCTGGCCCGGAAGTCTCACCAGCTTTCGTCGCGAGGGCGTGGAGATGCCGCTGTGACAAGGTGCACGGACCGAAAGAGCGCGTGCGCGCTGCTGAAGGCGTAGTCGACACTAGCGCTAACGCGCTGTCGAAGCGGCTTGAGGGAGTACACCTTGTCACAGCGAGCAGATCCGCGTCCGCAGCAGGAAGCTGGTGAGACTTCCGGGCTAGCATGGAGACCCGCCGCGGTGGCTGAGCTTCCCTACCACGCCGCGATCATGAGCGCGGCCCACCGCGCGAGCGGCAAGGGGCGCCTGGACGCTCCCGACGCCTCCGCGACGGTGGACAATCCCCTCTGCGGCGATCGGGTCACCATCGACATCCGGCGGGTCGGTCCCGGCGAAGGCGGCCCGGTGTCGGAGATCGGCCACGTCGTCCGCGGCTGCGTCCTGTGCGAGGCGGCGGCGACGCTCATCGTGGAGGCGGGGACCGGCGCCTCGGCGGAGGAGCTCCGCACCGCGTCCGATCGCGTCCGGCGCATGATCGAGGACGGCATGCCGCCGCCCGAGGGGGCGTGGCGCAAGGCCGACATGTTCCTCCCGGTGCGCCCCCACCCGAGCCGCCACGAGTGCGTGCTGCTGCCCTTCCAG
>JAJECB010000289.1 GCA_022822245.1 Gammaproteobacteria bacterium | reverse complement strand
ATGTTCGTCGACTTCATGGGGGTCTGCTTCGACGAGATCTTCAACCAGGCCGCGAAGTTCCGGTACATGTTCGGGGGCAAGGCGGAGACTCCGGTGGTCATCCGCTGCATGGCCGGGGCCGGGTTCCGCGCCGCCGCCCAGCACTCGCAGATGCTAACCCCCATCTTCACCCACATCCCGGGCCTCAAGGTGGTGTTCCCCTCGAACGCCTACGACGCGAAGGGGCTCCTCATCCAGTCCATCCGGGACAACGACCCGGTCATCTTCATGGAGCACAAGAACCTCTACGACACGAAGACCGACGTGCCGGAGGGCCTCTACACGATCCCGTTCGCGGAGGCGAACGTGGTCCGCGAGGGCGGCGACGCCACCATCGTGACCTACGGGCAGACCGTGCAGCGCTCGCTCGACGCCGCCGCCACCCTCGCGAAGGAAGGCATCGAGTGCGACGTCATCGACCTTCGCACCCTCTCGCCGATCGACATGGACACCGTGCTGGAGAGCGTCGAGGAGACGGGCCGGCTCGTCTGCGTGGACGAGGCGAACCCGCGCTGCTCGATCGCGGCGGACGTCTCCGCCACGGTGACCCAGGAGATCTTCGACTCGCTCAAGGCGGGGGTGCGGATGGTGACCGCGCCGCACACCCCGGTGCCGTTCTCGCCGGCCCTCGAGGACATCTACATCCCCGGTGCGGACCGGATCGCGTCCGCCGTACGCCAGACCGTCGCCAACTGAGGACAATTCGATGCCCGGAACCATCACGCCGATCGTGATGCCGAAGTGGGGCCTCTCCATGAAGGAGGGGACGGTGATGCGCTGGCTGGTGGCCGAAGGCGACGAGATCGCGGTCGGCAGCGAGATCGTCGAGATCGAGACGGAGAAGATCGCGAGCGCGCTCGAGGCGACCGACGGGGGGCTGCTCAAGCGGCTGGTGGCGGAGGAGGGCGACCTGCTCCCGGTGAAGGCGCTCCTCGGGGTCCTCGTCGAGGGGGAGGTGAGCGACGAGGAGATCGACGCCTTCGTCGCGGGGTTCGTGGTCCCCGAGGACGAGGACGAGGAAGAGGAGGAGCAGGGACCCGCCGACGAGTACGCCGAGACGGCGGCCGGGCGGCTCCGCTACACGGTGCAGGGGGAGGGCACCGAGACGGTCCTCCTCATTCACGGGTTCGGTGGCGACCTCGACAACTGGCTCTTCAACCTCGACGCCCTTGCCGCCGGGTCGCGGGTGGTCGCCCTCGACCTCCCGGGCCACGGCCCGAGCCCGACCCCGATCCCGGACCCCTCCGTTCCGGGCCTCGCAAATGCGGTCCTCGAGTTCATGGACGCGGCCGAGATCGAGGTGGCCCATCTCGTCGGCCACTCCCTCGGGGGCGCCATCTCTCTCGCAATCGCTTCTTCCGCCCCGGGCCGCGTTCGTTCCGTCACCCTTGTCTGCCCGGCCGGTCTCGGCCCGGAGATCAACCGCGAGTACATCGACGGCTTCGTCTCGTCGGCCTCGCGCCGACAGTTGAAGCCCGTGCTCGAGAACCTCTTCGCGGACGCGGGGCTCGTCAACCGCTCGCTCGTGGACGGGGTGCTTCGCTACAAGCGCCTCGACGGGGTGACGGAGTCCCTCACCGCGCTCGCGGACGGGGTGTTCCCGGGCGGCGCGCAGAGCTGGGTGGAGCCGGGTACGGTCGCCGAGCTCGAAGCCCCCGTCCTCGTCGTCTGGGGCGCGGAGGACCGGATCGTCCCCGCCGCGCACGCGGACGCCGCGGCCGGCTCCACGGTGGAGATCGTGGAGAGCGCCGGCCACATGGTGCAGATGGAGGCCGCCCCTCGCGTCAACGCCCTAATCACCGCCCACATCGCCCGCGCCTCCCCGTGATCCCGATTCCGACAGATCCCTGTCGTTGGCGTCGGGACTTGGCTCACTCGATCATCGGCCGGATGACCATGTCGTAGGCTTCTTTGAGGGCGATCCCGATCAGAATCAGCACCACCCACCACGCCTTCTTGATGTAGGCGAAGTCGCGCGAGATCCGCTCGACTTTCTCACTCAGGCCCTGGACGGTCCTGTCGAGCTGCTCGATCTTGTGGCTCTGGTTGTCGAGACGCTCCATCGCTCGTCCCAGTGTCTGGGCGATTTCGAAGACTTCCTGAAAAGAGAGGAACCGATGCTCGCCCGCAACCTGATCGGGGGTTGTTGAGCGCTGGCTGACCTCGGCGTCTTCGGGACTTGCCTTGTCGCTATCCGCCATTGGAACTCTGCTTTACGCTGATCCATTCCCATAGTTGCGAGTTGTAGCGTCCCCAGTAGCTGCTGACCGGAATGACGATCCCCGAGGTCGTACCGGCGTCGTTGTCGTCCCCAAGACCAATCTTCGTGGCCAACTGACGCGTGGTTTCACCTTCGGTCGCAATGAAGTACACGCCCTTGGCCGCCTCGTAATGATGGTTGCCGTAGTGCTCGGCGATTCCCGCCTCCACCCGGCCCGGATCGGCAACGCTGAACACCGCAAAGACTTGCATGGAATGGATCGTCCGCCTCGCTGCGCCATCGACGACTATGTACGAAGGCTCTCCGTGTCTAGCGGCGGTCGCGGGACATGTCCATGAGGGGCTTCTGCTGGCCGCCGTCGATCTCGATCATGGTGCCGTTGACGAAGTGGGCGCGGTCCGAGGCGAGGTAGGTCACGAGGTCCGCCACCTCGTCGACTTCGGCGATGCGCCCGAGGGGGATGCTGCGGGGCGCGAGGGTGTCCGCCTCCTCGAGGCTGATGTTCATGTCGCGCGACATCGCGCGCACCAGGCCCGCCCAGCGCTCCGTGCGCACCGGCCCCGGGTTCACCGCGCAGAACGAGATGTTGTGCTTCCCGTACTGTCCGGCGAGGGCGATGGTGAGGTTCTGGCCGGCCGCGTTGGCCGCCCCCGGAGCGATCTCCCAGTAAGAGTGTTTGACGCCGTCGTTGCCGATGAGGTTGACGACCCGTCCCCGCTCCTGGGCCTTCATGTGGGGGAGGGTCGCACGCGTGACCCAGACGTAGCCCATGAACTTGAGGCCCATCGCGAGCTCCCAGTCGTCCTCGTCCAGGGTCTCGATAACCCCGCCCGGGGCCGCCCCCGCGTTGTTGACGAGGATGTCGATGCGCCCGAAGTGCTCCGCGGTCTGCGCGACCACCCGGTCGGCGTCCGCCTTGTGCATGAGGTCCCCGGGGAAGGCGACGATCTCGGAGCCCGTCTCGCCCTGGATCTCCTCCGCCGCGGCCTGGAGCCGCGCCGCGTCGCGGGCGACGATGGCGACCTTGCAGCCCTCCCGCCCGAGGGATCGCGCGATCCCCTTGCCGATGCCGATGCTGCCGCCCGTCACCAGGGCCACCTTGCCGCTCATTCCGAGATCCATCGACGTCCTCCCGAACGTGTGTAGACAGTTGCGGCCGACTGCCGCGCCGCGCCGCGCGAAAGCATAGCAGTACGTTCCGGCATTTCCGAAGCGGGTCCCCCGACTCCGGCCCCTTCTCCGCGGACCGGGAAGCCTCCTCTCTACCATCCCGTGCTGAATTTTGTGATTGCAAGTACGAATGAGTCGCATTACGATTATGGCATATGGATGCCGATCGCAAGCGAAATGCAGGCCGCCGCTCCCCGATTCCGGTGGCGGGTTCTCCCTCCCCACACCGTGGGCGGGGGAGGCCGGTCGTGACCACGACGTTCGAGATGCCCCTCCGTGAGGACTCCTCCCGGTCGCTGGCCGAGGTTGGATGCCGGCGGGCGAAGAGGCGAGATCCACCACCCACCAACCCACCCCCCAACCCGGAGCAAGAAAGGAGACCCGAAATGAAGCACACCCTTGCCACGCGAATCGGCAAGCACCGTCTCGCCCCCGCAATGCTCGCGGCGCTCGTGCCCGGGCTGCTCGCCGCCCCGGCCGCCCCGGCCGAGGTCAACCTCTACTCCTATCGCCAACCCTTCCTCATCGAGCCCATTCTCGCGAAGTTCACCGAGGAGACCGGGATCGACGTCAACGTCGTCTTCGCCAACAAGGGAATGATCGACAAGATCAAGGCCGCCGGCGAGAACAACCCGGCGGACGCGGTGCTGACCGTGGACATCGGACGGCTCGACGGGCTCGTCAGGGCGGAGCTCCTCGAGCCGGTCGGGTCGCAGGTCCTGGACGCCAACATTCCCGCCTCCCTGCGTCACCCGGACGGGCTCTGGTTCGGGCTCACCACCCGGGCGCGGGTGGTCTACGCCCACGCGAGCCGCGTCGGCGCTGACGAGGTCCTCACCACCGCGGATCTGGCCGATCCGAAGCTCAAGGGGCGCATTTGCTCGCGTTCCGGGAAGCATGGCTACAACGTCGCGTTCATCGCCGGCATCATCGCCCGCGCCGGCGAGGCGGCGGCGGAGGAATGGCTCAAGGGGGTGAAGGCCAATCTCGCCCGCAAGCCCCAGGGGAACGACCGGGCCCAGGCCAAGGCCATCTACGAAGGGGTGTGCGACGTCGCGCTCGCCAATACCTACTACGTCGGCAAGATGGCGACGAACGAGAAGAAGCCCGAGCAGAAGGACTGGGCGCGCGCGATCCGGGTCCAGTTCCTCGATCAGGACGGCCCCGGCCAGCATGTCAACATCTCGGGCGCGGCGGTCATCAAGGGCGCGAAGAACCGGGCGGATGCGATACGCCTCATCGAGTTCCTCTCCGGCGCCATCGCCCAGCAGATGTACGCGAGCAGCAACTTCGAGTACCCGGTGAAGGCGGGGGTGGCGACGGACCCCCGCATCGAGGCACTCGGAGAGTTCCGGGCCGATCCGCTCCCCTTGAGCGAGATCGCCCGCCACCGAAAGGCGGCGAGTCGGCTCGTCGACCGCGTCCGGTTCGAGGAAGGCCCGGACGCATAGGCCGGTTTCTCGCGGCGATCCTGACCGGGAAAGGAATGGCTGACCCGGGAAGTCGGCACCGAGGGCGCGTCGCACGGGGTACCATCGCGCCCGATGTCCCGCCGCACCAGGGCGCAGCACTACGTTTCCGGCATGTCCGAAGCCAGCACTCCCGAGCACCGGCCGCTCCTGCGGGGAAGGGGGCGCTTTCTCGACGACCTCGGGGCGGGGGTCGGCGCGCTCGAGCTCGCGTTCGTGCGGAGCCCCTGGCCGCACGCGCGGCTCCGGTCCGTCGACACGGGCGCGGCGCGCCGCGCGCCGGGGGTGGAGGCGGTGGTCACCGGAGCGGATCTCGCGGGTGCGGTCGCCCCTATCCGACCCGAGATGGCAACCGGCGGCTCGGCGCTCTTCCGGCCGACCGACTGGCACCCGGTGGCCCGGGAGACGGTCCGCTACGCGGGGGAGGTCGTGGCCGTGGTCGCGGCGCGCGACCGGTACCTTGCCGAGGATGCGGTGGAGCTCGTCGAGGTCGACTACGAGCCTCTCCCGGTGGTCGCGGACGCGCGCTCGGCGTCCGGCGAAGACGCGCCCCGCCTGCACGAGCACGCGCCGGACAACGTGCTCTTCCGCACCGAGTGGTCGTTCGGGGAGGAGGAGCGGGAGCGGTTCGAGCGGGCCCCGATCCGGGTCCGTCTCACCTGCCGCCACCCCCGCGTTTCGGGAATGCCGATGGAGGGGAGCGGGGCGGTCGCCGCGTACGACCGGACGAACGGGACCCTCGAGTTCTTCTCCTCCACCCAGGTGCCCCACATCCTGCGGGACGGCCTCGCCCGCTGCCTCGGCATCGCGGCGGGCCGGATCCGGGTGGTGG
>JAJECB010000393.1 GCA_022822245.1 Gammaproteobacteria bacterium | reverse complement strand
GTGGAATCCGTAAGCGGTGCGGAGCAGGAGGACCCCGGATCGGGACCTTCCCGTGCGGATCCCCGCCTCGGCTATGTCCTTAGCCGTGATTCCCCGGCAGCGAGGTCGGGACCGTCACGGCGGAAGCGGGACACCCTCGCTGAGCGAACGAATGGCGGCGCCTCCGGCGTCCGGGTCGTTGCGCGTCCGGGCGAGGGCGCGGGCCCGAGCGAGCGAGGTCTGCGACTTCGCGAGGAGCTTCGCGGCGCCGGCGGGGTTGTCGAGTTCACGCTTCAGCGCCGCGGCGGTCCGCTGGATCAGGCCGCGCAGGAGATGCGATTCCGCCGACTCCGCCGGAGCCGCCCGCCACAGCTCCTCCCAGACCGCGTGAGCCTCCCAGAAATACCGGGCGCGGGCGAGCCGGACGCCGTGACGAAAGAGGCGGTCCTCGGCGAGGTCTTCGAGCCGGACGGCCCTGGCGGGCAGCCAGCCGGACGGGAGGTGTTCGAGGAAGCGGTGGCCGCCGGGGTCGCGCTCCGGGTGCGGCGTCCGCCCGGGCCGGTGTCGGTACGGCGGAAGGGACGGCTTCAGACGCGCCGCTGGACCACGAAGGCGGTGAGCGCCGCGAACGCGTCCCGGTAGGGCGAGGCCGGGACCGGCGCGAGGGCCTCGCGCGCGGCCTCCGCGTGGGTCTCGGCCGCCTCGCGCGCGGCGGCGAGGCCCCCGGTCCGCTCCACCAGCCGCAGCACCGATCGCGCGTCCTCGGCGTCGAGATCTCCGGTCTCCAGAACCCTCTCCACCAGCGGAGCCTCGTCCGGCTCCTGCTCCAGCGCGTGGAGGACCGGGAGGGTGAGGTGGCCCTCGCGGAGGTCGCTCAGCACCGGCTTGCCGATCTGCGCCTCGCTGGCGGTGAAGTCGAGGAGATCGTCGGCGAGCTGGAACGCCATCCCCAGATGGGTTCCGTAGGCGGCGAGCGCCTCTTCGATCCCGGAGGACGCCCCCGCGCACATGGCCCCCATCCTCCCGCAGGCGGCGAACAGGCTCGCCGTCTTGAGGCGCAGGATGTCGAGATGCTCCTCCCGGGTCAGGCCGATCACGCCGCCGCGCGCCGCCTCGAGGAGCATCCCCTCGGTGAGCCGCCGCGAGACCTCGCACAGCGCCGTGACGAACCGGAGGTCGCCCTTCTCCGCCGCGAGCGCGACGGACTGGATGTAGAGGAAGTCGCCGAGGAGGACGGTGATGTCGTCCCCGAGCATGCTGTTCAGGGACTCCTTGCCCCGACGGGTGTCGGCCCGGTCCACGATGTCGTCGTGCATGAGCGTCGCGGTGTGCACGATCTCGATCATGGCGGCGTACCACGGCGCCTGGTCGCCGCCTCCGACGGCGCGGGCCGACATCAGGAGCAGCAGGGGTCGCAGCCGCTTGCCGCCGCTGCGATAGAGGTAGCGGCTCGCCTGCTTCACGAGTTCGAGGTCGCTGTCCACCCGGACCGCGAGGACGCGTTCGACCTCGGCGAGGTCGGGGGCGAGCTCGTCCATCAGCCCGACGAGGGGGGGAGGGGCGGAGGAAACGGTCACGGGACGGGGGGATTCTCTCTCCGACGTCCCCGGCTCACGACGGCGCCGCCGAGGACAGTCGGAAGAAGCGCCGGAAGTTCGCGTCCGTCGCGAGTTCGATTTCCTCCGGCGTCTCGCCCCGCGCATCGGCGAGCCGGCGCGCCGTCTCCACGACGAAGGCCGGCTCGTTGCGCTTGCCGCGCCGGGGGACCGGCGCGAGGAAGGGGGCATCTGTCTCCACGAGCAGCCGGTCCCGCGGAACCTCCGCCGCGACGCGCCGGAGCGGGTCGGCGTTGCGAAACGTCAGGATCCCGGAGAACGAGATCAGGAAGCCCCGCTCCACCGCCGCCCGGGCGAGACGCGCGCTCGCGGTGAAGCAGTGGAGCACGGCGCGGCAGCGGTCGAGGCCTTCGGCGTCCGCGATCTCGAGGAAGTCGTCCTCCGCATCGCGGTGGTGGACGATGACGGGCAACCCCAGATCGCGGGCGACGCGAATCTGCCGGCGGAACACGTCCCGCTGGACCGGCCGCGGGCTCAGGTCGTAGTGGTAGTCGAGGCCCACCTCCCCGATCGCGAGCAGGCGCGGGCGCCCGGCGAGATCGTGGAGTCGGGACTCCCCGCCGAGAGCATCGAAGTCCTTGGCGTCGTGGGGATGGCAGCCGATCGTGGTGTGGAGGGCCGGGAGCCCGGGGTCGTCGTGGTCGGCGCCTCCCGGGTGGACTTCGTCGAGCAGGGAGAACGTCCGCTCGTGGGAGCGATCGGCATCGAGCGTTCCCATCGCCACGACGGTGTGGACGCCGGCGGCGCGGGCGCGCTCCAGCACGCTCCGGCGGTCGGGATCGAATGCGGGCAGCTCCAGATGGGCGTGAGAGTCGGTCACCGGTTCCCCGCCCCGCTCGCGTCCGCGGGGAGCGGCGCGGCGAGCGCCTCCCGATACACCTCCTTCAGCGGAACGCCGGACGCCGTCGCGAGCCGGCGGCAGTCCTCGAACTCGGGGGCCCGGTTCACGACGCGACCGTCGCGGAGGCCCAGCTTGACCCGGACAACGCCCCACCGGGTGGCAACCCGCGCGTGGCGGCGATCGAGCGTCCGTCGCTCGGCCTCCCAGGTCCGGACGCCGAGGGTGGTGCTCTCCTCGAAGAACGCGGCGAACACCGGCTCGCTCCGTTGCGGCTCGACGAGCGCCGTCAGGTGGAACCCGGGGCGCCCC
>JAJECB010000368.1 GCA_022822245.1 Gammaproteobacteria bacterium | reverse complement strand
ACGGCGGCCGAAGGCGCGCGCGGGCATCGGTCTCAAACCCCCCGCGCGGGCAGCGCCCGGCCGGTGTTCGACGGAAGCAGCCCGCGCAGCGTCGAGAGCAGCGGCCGGCGCCGGATGCGCGAAGCCGGGACGCGCGACCGCTGCGGGCGGCGGGCGCCGGCACCCGGGGCCTGCGCGGGCGTCTCGGCGACCGCCACAGCTTCCGCTTCGGCGACACCAGTGGCGAGGATCCGATCGACGAGCGAAGCCAGCGGCTCGCGCAAGGGCCGGGGAAACCGCTTCTCGGGCATGCCCGAGGCGGCGAAGGCGGGAAGCGCGGGCTCGAAGGGGACGGCGATGTGGGGCTTCGCGCGAAAGCCCGCCCGCGCGAGCGCCCGCTCGCCCGCTTCAAGGTCGAACGCCCGGGTGTGGTTCTGAACGACGACATGCGGCCAGCCGCGCCCAAGCAGCGGGCCGAGGCGTGCAATCGTGCGCGCAGCCGCGGGCGCGCCCGTCGCCGTCGGTTCGATGACGAGCACCCGGTTGTCGACGAGCGCGAGCACGGCGTGCGCGAGGTGCGCATCGTCCACCCCGTCGACGATGACGAGGTGCGAGCGACGCTGAAGCTCGACGATGAGCTCGCACACCGCCCACGCGGGCGCGGGCGGCGGTGTGGGGCTCGCGCTCTGCCCATAACCGTAGACGGTGAGGCGCGGCGGGCGCTCGACGCCCACCCGCTCCACCATCTCCGGGTGGAGCGAGGCGCGCGCGGCGGTGCCAAGCAGGTCGACGAGCCCCGAGGCGGGCTCGACATCGAGCGCGAGCGAGGCCGCAGGCGACGTGCGGTTCAGGTCCAGCACCGAAACATAGCGCCCGCGCGAGGCCGCTTCGAGCGCTGTGAGCACGGCAAGGGTCGTCGCGCCCGTGCCGCCGGTGCCCGTGAAGCCGACGAGCGCGCCCTTCGGGCCATCGTCGTCGCCGGCGGTGGCCCGCGCCGCCGCCTCGCGCATCGCCGCGGGGTCGAGGGGCTTGACCAGGTATTCCGCAACGCCCGCGAGCAGTACCGCGCGGCAGTACGACGCGGTCGCGTCGGTGCCGAACGCCACCACCGCAGTACCCTCCTCGCACACCGCCGCGAGCTCGTAGAGCGCGCCTGCCGGATAGGGCTCGCCGTCGAGGTCGACGAAGACGAGCGGCGCCGTCTCGCCTTGCCTGAGCACCTCGACGCCTGCGCGAAGCCCGCCGCCCCAGACTTGCGCATCGCCAAGGTGCGAGAGCCCCTCGGTAAGTGCCGCCTCGCTCGCGGCGTCGGTGGTGAAGGCAAGCGCGTCGATGGCCTCCGGCACGGCGGAGGCCGCGCGCGCCTCCGCGCCGTCGTCCAGTGCGGGGATTATCCCGGCAAATCCGGCGTCGATCATGGCGCCCTCCAGGATTGCGGGTACGCGTCCTGCTTGCCGGGGGGTTGCGCATGGCCGGCGGCGCGGGCGTATGCGTCGAGTGCATCGATGTGGTGGCGGAGCCGCGCCGTGCCCGGATGCCCGACGTTCCTCTCGGCGACCCCGGACGCGAACCCCGACAGCGCGGTCGCGTTGGTCGGGTGATGGTCCTTCCACCACTGCGAGCAGACGTAGAACCGGTCGGCGTAGACGTGCTTCCAGTACCGGGCGTGGCCCTGAATCATGTGTCCCTGTTCGCAATGGCGCAGGAGCGCGAAGTTCGCGATGCTCAAGCCCAGCACGCCCTTGCAGTACTCGGCATCCATCAGGCGGGACACGTCCCGTTCGCGCAGCAGCGTCGGATGGTCCTCCAGCAGCGTGCGCATCAGCGATTCCACAATCTCCTGAAACGCACCCCGCGCGCCGTGAATCCCCCATTTGCTCATCACCATGCCTCTCGTCCGATGAGATCGACTTTGAAGAACCGTCGCCGTCGCCGCCCGCCGCTTCGCGCAGACGGCGTCCGGCCACGCAACGAACCCGCGTTCCAGCCCGGGCGTTCCCGCGTGTCGTGCGCCCTTGCGCGGCAGGGCCTACAAACAAACTCTCATACACACTGGCACCAGCGGCGGCGGGCGGTATCTGCCCTCTCCTCGAGCGGCCGGAGTGCCGTATCGGGATCCGCCGCGCAATCCGGCATCCACCAGGAGCAGGATTTGAAACCCGAAGGAGACATCCGGCAGGTATGTCGCCGCGACCGGTCGGGCTTCGTCCTGGTGACGGTCGAGTTCCGGTCCCACGTGGACCGGACCATGGCGGTGCGCGTGCCGGAGTACTCGGCGCTGGGTGATTTCGAGTTGGCGCAATGGTAGGGAGGGGTTTGCACGACGCGCTATGGCATCCGGGAAATAGTGAACCCCGGATAGTCTTGTGACCCGATGGGAGGTCTCTTGAGACCTTATTGCGTGACATTCCATGTCGGAATTCGGGTGAGTGCGATGACGGTTGCAGGATTTGCTTATGGAAGCGTCCCGCCCTACCACCACCGCAGCAGCGGCACTGCGGCCACGTCCGTAGTGAGGTAGCGGGTGCCCTGCTGCGAAGCAAGGAGCTGCGGCGTGCCGCCGGAGCCGAGTCCGACAACGACGACCGGACGGACCGGCGGCACCGCGCCGAGCCCGAGCCCCTCCCTCCGGTGCTCCCCATCGTGCTCTACCACGGGACGGTGCCGTGGTGGGCCGAGGAGGACGTGGCGGGGCTGTGTGTCCCGACCAGTAAGGAGTTTACTTCCTACCAGCCGTCGCAGCGCTATTTCCTGCTCGAATTGGCCGCCTATACTGACGCCCTGTGCGAGACGGCCGCGGGGGAGAACCGCGACTCGCCGGGCTGACGCTGACGCGGCGCTACTTACATACCTACCTACCTAACGAACGGCCGCACTCGGCGCCACCTTGCGCGATGTTGGCATTAGCCGGAGACACACACCATGACCGCCACCAGTTTCGACACACTGAAGACGACTCGCGAGCTCGAGGCTGCTGGCATCGATCGTCCCCAAGCCGAAGCCATCGCGGCGGCGATGCGGGGCGCGGCTGTGGCCGACCATGACCAACTCGCGACCAAGACGGACATTCCATGGATCCTCGCGATCCTGGGATTTCAGTCTGCGTTCATACTCGCCATTGCCGGCCGGATGTTCGGGCTGTTCTGACGCGGATGCTCTCGCGATACGGAGCGTCGACGTCGTTCGGAACCTGGATATGACGACATCGAGCGAGAGAGTGAGAGAGCCCCCCGCCCCGTATCATCAGAATCTACTGCGAAGCAAGGAGTTGCGGCGTGTCGCCAGAGCCAAGTCCGACAACAAGGACCGGAGGGGCCGGCGGCGCCGCGTCAAGCCCGAGCATCCACCGGGAGTGCGTGCCGTCGGGCTGAAGTCCTACACACGACGGGTCCCGGGCCGATAGATGCCCGGCGCCCTCGCACATGGCCGCGCACGACACCGCCTGGAAGACGCTCTTCTCCTTCCCCGAGATGGTCCGCGGCCTGCTCCACGGGTTCGTCCCCCCCGAATGGGTGAGCGACCTCGACCTCTCCGAGCCGACGCGACACTCCGAAGGCCAAGTGAGCGACGATGCCCGCGAACGCCACCCCGACCGGGTCTGGGAGGTGGTCATTCACGACCGCTCGGGCTCGGTGAACGAGTGGACCACGAAGTAGCGCGAGGAAAGTCGAATGGTGGGCCGAACCGAAGGCCGTATAGAGGGCCGTGTAGAGGGACGAGCCGAAGGCCAGATCGCCGTGATGTGCCGGCTGGCGGCGCGGAAGTTCGGTCCCGAGACCGCAGACCAGCTCGCCGAGCAACTGGAGAAAATCCCCGACCCGGAACGGTTGGGCGAAGTCAGCGAATGGATTCTGGAATGCGACAGCGGCGAAGAGTTGCTCGACCGCGTGGCGCGGTTATGCGACACGGCGGCGCCCGAAAGCGGAGCGTAAGGCCATCGCGGTCATATCCGGCTCCCGCTCGGCTCGTGGGCAGGGCCGTTCGCAAATAATGCAGAGCCGGGAAACGGCACGCCGATCCACCTTGTCGCTTCGATCAGCGAGACCATGAGGTCGACGGTTTCGGATCGTATGCGGGCGATAGAAAACCCCTCCCAGGAAGAGCAGTATTTCCGGGAAGAGATACATAAATTATGGAGCCAATACAGGTACATGATTCAGATCACAATTTTATATTTCCAGAAGCCATGTAGTCATCAAATATTCGTTCTGCAATTCATGCTATTCTTGTTCGTAAATTATTTCTTCAACATCATGAAAATGCATAAAAGACACGTCATTGAATCCGATATTTCTTGACCATACAGGACAAGAATCACCCTTTGCTTTCGTCTATAGAAAAACTACGTACTTCCATAAGAAAAAATAGTCCCTCCACTACTCTGTGGAATGGTCAGAACTGGACATAGGGCACCTCGATTGCCTCGAATCGTCCGAACCAGATCCACAGGATCAATATGACGGCACATATCGCCATATAGAATGTCCGTCGCAGACGGCGAGACATCATTGCCAGATTCCGTGGGCGATGGCCGAGAGCACGACCACATACATCAGGCAGCTCACGCGCAATACCGGCGCCGGCACGTTGTGCCTTCGCGCCCAGGGCAGAACGAAGCCGAGCGCGAAGCCGTGGCCTACGCCCCAGACGAGAAAGCGGAGTGTGAATTCATGCCACAGTCCCATGAACGTGAAAGCCGCAATCAGGGCGAGCTTCGCGTGGGAGGTGGAGACCAGGAGCGGCAGATAGATGTACTGCATCACGAAGTCGGCCATCGAGCGATGCCAGCGTTTCCAGAAATCACTCAGATCACTGGCGAGGTGCGGCTTGTTGAAGTTCTGCGGAACCTCGCAGCCGAAGAGCAGCGCGGTGCCTTCCGCCATGCGCGAGTAGCCGTAGAAGGTCGTGAACACAAACACGATTCCGAGCAACGGATCAACGAGGATGCGCAGGACCCAAGGTACCGATGAGTGCTCCACTTTGGCCCAGGCGCTCGCGATGTTTCCGGAGTATTCGATGGCCACGCTCACAATGCCGGCGATGGCGAACAGGTAGACGAACCCTTCGAACACCCGGTACAGACCTTCCGCGTAAGTCGGCCTGCGATTGGCCTTCAGCGCTTCCCAGATGCGCAGACCGTTGAACACGGGGCCGGATGGCAGGGCAGCGAAGAAGAACGTCGCGAGAAGGAGTCCGGGAACGAAGTCCGATGCGCCTCGACCTTCCTTGAGCGCGGCGGTCACGGTCATCATCTGGCGGATGATGAAGAAGGCGCTTCCAAGCCAGAGAATCGGATCGGCGGTTGCGAACCCAATGAGGTCAGGGACGAACAGGAGAAGGAGAATCATGTACGGCAGTCGGGCCTTGATGCGCGAACTGGTGACGTGCCGGCCGAGAATGTACAGACTCGCCGAGACCGCGAACGACACCAGCGCGAACAGCAGTGCGGCGGGATGCACCACGAACAACAGAAGCAAGCCGGGAGTGCAGCCCCAGAACAGTCGATTCCGGCGATCATGAACCCATCCTGCGTGCGACAGTCCCACCGACACCAGGGTCAGGGTCAGGAAGGAGACCGGATCAACCATCGTGCTCCGACCGGAGAGTGTGCAGCGCTTCGGACTGCAACAGGCGCTGTGTCATGAGTGCGGTCGTCAAGCGCCCGACCGGCGAAAGCTCGACATGGGCGTCGTCGTACCAGAGGGAATCGAAGTCGGCGCGGACTGCGCCATAGAGGTCGAAGAGATGGATCTCGTCCCCGAAGCGCGAGACGAAGTCGAGCAGCTCGGTGTGATCGATCCGATAGCCGTGGAGCGGGAGCGGGAGCAGCACGACTTCCGAATCGTGCTCCAGCGCATCCCTGATCATAACCTCCAGAGTAGCGACCTCGCCCCGTCGATAAGCAGCCTCGAAATCGTAGGGATAGACGGCGCCTTCGGGGATGCCCGACCTTTGCGACTGCCGGTCCTGCAATTTGCGCATCTCGGCGTGCCGGGCGACTTCGACTTCCAGGTCTTCGACGAGTTCCGCCAGCTCGATGTTGGGCTCGAATTCCCCGTAGCTGAACGCGAAGTCGGATGGCCAGTCGGCTTCACGTGTCCATGCCTCGCGCGTGCAGCCGGAGAGATCCCATTCCAGCATCGGATCGCGGAGGAATTGATAGATCAAGGCGCCCGCCCGCAGGACGACACCCCTCAGACGCTGGCTCCACAGATTGAAGACACCCTCGCCGGTCGTGAACGGCATTGCGACGGCCGGCTGGGTGAGAAGCTGCTCGAAATCGAGGAGGTTGGCATCACGCCGGTAGAGGTAGTCTTCGGGTGCGAGGGCGAGGCCGCGTTCGGCCAGACGGTTGATGCCACGTTCGGTCATGAAAATGACTTCGATTACCACAATCCTGGGCGAGCCGCGCGCTTCGCGATAGTTCTCCATCAGTCCGCCCATCACCCTCAGCGGATTGTGGCCCATGGACAGGCGATCGACGCGGACCGTGTCCTGGAATTCCGCGGTCAAAAGCCGCTCCATGACCACCGGATCGAGCGCCACGCCTGCCCGGCTGCTCCCGACAATGAGCACATCGGCCGCAGGTTCGGCGGCGCGCGAAAGCAGCAGGTTGCAGCGGGCCATGGCATTGGCCGGCCCGCCCCGATGCTGATCGAGCCAGAGCAAGCCGGCGATCAGCGCTACGCATCCGGCGAGCGCGACGGTGCGAGCGAGATGGAGTTGCGTCAGGAGTCCGCCCCCATGCGCTCGATCAAGGCGTTTCGGTCGAGCTTCCCGTGCGCGGTGAAAGGCAACGCGTCGACCAGGATGGTTCGGCGCGGCACCATGTAGTCCGGGACACCAAGCGCATCGGCCGTGAGCTTCGGCGCCTCGCAGTCACCGGCGAGGAACAGGATCAGCTCGGTCGGGTGCTGCCGCGGATAGGCAATGACGGCCAGCGCTTCCGACCCGAGCCGTCTGCGAATGTGATGCTCGACTTCCAGAAGCTCGATTCGATAACCACGAATCTTGACCTGGTGGTCGAGCCGGCCGAGATGGAAGAGCCGGGCTACTCTCGACAGCACACGGTCTCCCGTCCGGTAGTACTTCAGCCCGACGCCATCGGTGATGAACGGCGAGGGCAGGTCCGGATCGAGGTAGCCGGCAAAACACTGCGGAGTCGCCAGCAGCAGCTCGCCGACGAGCGCGCCGTCATCCGGACCGACAGGCACGATGTTCTCTCCGACGAGCAACGCCGCCTTGCAATCCGGGAAGGCGGTCCCGATCGAGATGACCCCGGCTTCCGAGAGGTCGGGATCATCCCGCCAGGGTTGAGCCGACACCGCGATGGTGCACTCCGTCGGTCCATAGGTGTTCCAGAGTTCGGCGCCGCGCGTTGCCGCGCTCCAGTCCCTTGCGAGCTGACTCGTGAGCGCCTCGCCGTTGAAGATGCTGAGCCTGATCGTCCCGAGATCATCCTGAAGCCCCTGAACGGAGACACCGTGACGAAGCACCACCCGCGCCAGAGACGGCACCGACGTCCAGAGGGTGATCCCGTGCTCCGAGACATATGGAGCCGGGTTGAAGAGATCGATCTGCCGGGCCGGACACAATGCACATCCATTCAGCAGCGCAAGATGGATCTCGTGGACGCTGAGATCGAACGAAAGCTCGCAGAACTGTGAGCAGACGTCTCCGGGTCTGTAGTCGATGAGCGATTCCAGATTGTCGATGAATCCGGAAAGACTCTCGTAGGAGATCGGGACACCCTTCGGCTCGCCGGTCGAGCCGGACGTGAAGAGGACATAGGCGTGCCCTTCGTCTTCGGCGCACTCGTTCCAGTCGATCGATACGCCGTCCCCCCCCCCCCCCCCCCCGCCGGGCCGGGGGGCGGCATGACCG
>JAJECB010000266.1 GCA_022822245.1 Gammaproteobacteria bacterium | reverse complement strand
GCGGCGGCCGTGCGGCGGCCGCGCGGCGCTACCTGGACCGGCGAGGCGAGTGACGCCCCGCCGGGCGTGCGGACGCCCGGGCGGATCCCCGGGAGCGCGGATTTCCAGCCCGAGTGGACGATCGCCGGCCCGCGACCCATCGCGGGCCGGAAGCGCGCGCTCCCCGGGGTGACGCACGCAAACCGCGGCTCAACGAAAACGGTGGCGGGGCCTGAACGATTCTAGTCGGCCGCCTCCGCCGGTGCGTCGTCGGTCCACGCGACCCGCGGGGGCGGGGCCGCGCGGCCGGCCCGGAGGGCGTCGCGGCGGATCTCGGTGGCCGCCTCGTCGACCGTCCACGTCGCGGTATCGACGACCACCCCGTAGTCGTCACGGGCGGACTCGGCAGACACGTACTCGTTGCGCACGTCCCGGAGCACCCGCTCCGGGTCGCGCTCCAGCGGATCGCCCCACCCGCCTCCTCCGGCCCACTCGTGCCGGATCACGTCCCCGCGAAACATCGTCGTCGTGACCTTCGACTCGAGCGCCTGCGCGTTTCGATGCGGGTTGAGCACGTTCGCGGACGGCTGGCCCGGCCGGCCGCCGTAGAGGCCGTAGGGCCGGATCTTCTTCCGGTCCGAACGGATCTGCAGCACCGCTTCCGCCTCCTCGAGCCGGATGTCCCGGCGGTACGGCGCGCCGCCGCGGAACTTCCCGGGCCCGGCGCGGTCCTGCACGAGCTCGTAGGCGAGGATCTCGACCGGCTGCTCCGCCTCCATCACCTCCGCCGACTGCGACGCCATGTTGGCGAACATGTTGGAGTTGCCCTGGAGCCCGTCCGCCCAAGGCCGTCCGCCCCAGGTGCCGGCGGTGAAGTCGACGCAGATGAAGGGCTCGCGCTCGGGGGTGTAGCCACCGATGGTGATGCAGGTGTTGCCCCCGTCGGAGGCGGCGCACACCCGGTCCGGCAGCATCATCGCGAGCGCCCCGAAGGCGCAGTCCACCATGCGGAACCCGGTGAGCCCGCGCGCCGCGCACGCCGCCGGAAGCACCCCGTTCGCGATCGTCCCGGCGGGCGCGGTGACCTCGATGACCCGGAACACCCCCTCGTTGTTCGGGATCCCCTGCGGGAGCACCGACCGGATCGCCGTATAGCTCGCCGCCTTGGTGAAGGAGAGGGTGTTGTTGATCGCGCCCCGCACCTGGTCCGAGGTGCCCGTCCAGTCGACGAACATCCGGTCGCCCTTCTTCTCGATCCGGCACGCGAGGCGGATCGGCTTGTCGAGCTCGATGCCGTCGTCGTCGATCCAGTCCTCGAAAGAGAACTCGCCGTCCGGGAGCTCCGCCACCGCCGCGCGCGTGAGGCGCTCGGCGTAGTTGATGACCTCCTGCATGTACGTCCGGGTCGTCTCGACCCCGTAGGCTTCGACCAGCTCCAGGAACTGGCGCTCGGCGATCTTGCAGGCCGCGAGTTGGGCCCGGATGTCGCCGAAGACCTGGATCGGGATCCGCACGTTGCGCTCGATGAAGGCCCAGATAGCTTCGTTCGCTCGGCCCCGGTCGTAGAACTTGAGGGGCGGGATGCGAAGCCCCTCCTGGTAGATCTCGGTGGAGTCCGACGCGTTCGACCCCGGGACCCGCCCCCCCACGTCGGCGTGATGGCAGATGGTCGCCGCGTAGGCGATTCGTTCGCCGCCGACGAAGATCGGCTGGAAGATGAAGATGTCGGGGAGGTGCATCCCACCGTCGAAGGGGTCGTTCAGGATGAACACGTCGCCCGGATGGGTGTCGTCCCCGAAGCGCTCGACCACCACGTCGAGGGCGGTCGGGATCGAGCCGAGGTGTCCCGGCAGGGTGAGCCCCTGCGCGACGAGCTTGCCGTTTGCGTCCGCGAAGGCGGTCGAGAAGTCCATGTTGTCGCGCAGCACGCCGGAGTAGGTCGTGCGGCAGATGGTGAGGGCCATCTCGTCGGCGATGGAGAACAGGGAGTTCTTGAAGAGCTCGAACCCGATGGGATCCTGGATGTCGGCCATGTAGTGCTCCAGTGGTGCTCCGCCGGTTGCGGGAGTCGCGGCACGCCGGGCCGATTTATAGGCGCATAGGCCACCTCATGGCAAGTGGAGGCGGCCGGTGGCGTCGGGACGGGTCCGGGCCGCGACGCCCCGCGGCGGCGGGAATCGGGAGGAGTCCGGCTTCGGTTCGACATTCGGCGTCGGCTCGGGCAAGCTCGCGCATCCTCCGCTGCCCGCGAGCTCCACCACATGGTGCGGAACCAAGTCCCCTCCGGGGGCGACAAGCTCCTCGACCACATCGCCCACTGGGTTCCCGACCTCGACGCGGCAAGCGAGCCCCTCGAGTCGCTCGGCTTCGTCCTCACCCCCTGGAGCGAGCAGCACGCGTCCGCGCGGCCCGGCGCGCCCGTCACCCCGGTCGGGTCCGCGAACCGGTGCATCATGCTGCGCTCCGGCTACCTCGAGATCCTCGCCCCCCTCGCCCCAACCTCCATCGGGCGTGAGCTCCAGACCGGCATCGACCGGTACGTCGGCGTCCACCTCCTCGCCTTCGGGTCCTCCGACACGAAGGCGGAACAGGCGCGCCTCGAAGCTCTCGGGTTCCCACAGCGGCCGGTCGTGGCGCTGCGGCGCGAGGTGGAGACCGAGACCGGGGACACCGTCACGCTCCGCTTCACGGTCGGCCGCGCCGAGCTCGGCTCGATGGCCGAGGGGCGAGTCCAGTTCCTCACCCACCACACGCCCGAGCACCTTTGGCAGACGCGCTATCTCGGGCATCCCAACACGGCCGAGGACCTGGCCGAGGTCTGGATCGTGGTGGCGGACCTCGACGAGGCGGCCGCCCGCTATTCCGCCTACCTCGATCTCCCGGCCGGCCGGAACGGTCCGGGGGCGGCGACGATTCGGATGCCGCGGGGCCGGGTGTCGCTGTTCACCGCCGAGGCGTTCCGGGAGCGGCTCCCGGCGGCGGAAGTGCCGACCCTTCCGTTCATCGCGGGCTACGGCCTCGCGGCCGCGGACCCCGCGCGAGCGCGCGAGCTGGCCGACCAGGCCCCCGGGGTCGTGGTCAACGACGCGTTGCCGCGTGCCTCCGGCGCCGACCCCGACGGCTTCGCCGCGGTGCTTCCGGGAAGCGCCGGCGGCACGCTGCTCTTCTCGCGCTCGGGCGTCCTGGGCCCGACGGTCTGACCGCGGCGGGCGCCGTTTCGAGGGGAGTCGGCGGGCGAGAGATCCCCACGCGTGCGGGGTGAGGGGCGGCGCACCGCCCGCCCGTGCACGGCCGCTCCCCCGCCCGTGGCGGACGGACCGGCCGTGCGCTCGGAAAGGGGAAGCGGCGCGGACGGTCAGGTGAGCTGGATGCGGCCGCCCCGGATGGGGCCGCCGCCCGGCATCGCCCCCCCGCCGCCCCCGGGCACCGCCCCGGACGCGGGGACCACGATCTGCGACGCCTGCTCGCGCTGAAGCTCGCGCAGCTCGTCGACCATCCGGCGCACCGCCTTCTCCGCCTCGGGTCCGAACATTTCCACCGCTTCCTCGAGGTTGTCCGCCTCGAGCTCGAACTGGACGGGGAGCGGTCCCATCGCGGACAGGATCTGGGCCTGGCCCATGTAGAGGGTCGCCCGGGACACGTCCGGCGTCCCGTTGGCCTTGATCGGCGTCATCCGCCGGATGGTGCCGGCCGCGAGGTCGGTGATGACTTCTTCCAGATACAGGCGGTCGCGCTCCATCTTCAGGTTCTTGAGATCGCGCGCCGCCCCCTGCGGTTCGTTCGCCAATGTGGGCTCCTCGACTGCCTTGGTCGGAACTTGCCGCAATATTCCACCGATTCTCGCGCCTCCGCGGCATCCTGGCGCCCTCGAAGCACGAGAAACGGTGGAATGTTGCGGCGCAGGGGCGAAGGCTATTGTTTCGTTCGCCCGATGGCAACTTGCGCGCCGGTCCGGCGCCCCCGCCGGACCCGCCGCACCGAGGCGCGTCCGCGCCCGGCACCCCCGGCACCGCACGGCCTGCCCCACGCCACACCCGCGCCACGGTGGTTCATAATGCCCGTCCGGCCCCGCCGCTCCGCCGCCCGCCCGGGCGCCGACGGTGGAGCAAGCATCGCGCTGGCCCGGGCGCACCGATCTCAAGGGAGGATCCGACATGGCCAACGACGCAAACACCGCTTTCATCCTCCGCGACCAGGAGCACCTCATCCACCCCCTGCACAGCCCGGCCGCCCACGTCGGCGGCAAGGTCTGGGTGCGCGGAGAGGGGGCGGAGCTCATCGACGCGAACGGCGACCGCTACATCGACGGCCTCTCGGGCCTGTGGAACAACACCGCCGGCCACGGGTGCCGGGAGCTGGTGGACGCCGCCGCGACCCAGATGGCGGAGCTCCCCTACGCGTCGGGCTACTCGGGGAGCACCAACCCGCGCGCCATCGAGCTCGCCGAGGGGCTCGCCGCGATCACGTACCCGAACATCAACCGCTTCTACTTCACCTCGGGGGGCGGGGAGTCGAGCGACAGCAACTTCAAGATGGCCCGCTACTACTGGAAGCTCCGCGGGAAGCCGGACAAGACCAAGGTCATCTCGCGCCAGTGGGGGTACCACGGCGTCACCCTCGCGGCGATGTCCGCGACCGGGATCACCGCGTACTGGCCGATGTTCGAGCCCCGGGTGCCGGGCTTCGTGCACATCCCATCCCCCTACCCCTACCGCTACGAGGCGCCGGCCGGCGAGAGCCAGGGCATCGCGGCCGCGAACGAGCTCGAGCAGGCGATCCTCCGGGAAGGGCCGGACACGGTGGCGATGTTCATCGCCGAGCCGGTCCAGGGGGCGGGCGGGGTGATCGTCCCCCAGGACGACTACTTCCCGCGCATCCGCGAGATCTGCGACCAGTACGACGTGCTCCTCGTCTCCGACGAGGTCATCACCGGCTTCGGCCGCACGGGAAAGATGTTCGGCCTCGAGCACTGGGGCGTGAAGCCGGACATGATCCAGTTCGCGAAGGCGATCACCTCGGGCTACTTCCCGCTCGGAGGGATCGGGATCAGCGACGAGATCGCGGACGTCATGGACGCCGCGAACACCCCCTGGATGCACGCCTACACGTACAGCGCCCACCCGGTCGGCTGCGCCATCGGGGTCGCGATGCTCGGCATCATCGAGCGGGAGGGCTACTCGGAGATGGCCGCGGAGAAGGGCCGGCGCCTCCTCGTCCACCTCAAGGACGCGCTCGCCGACCACCCCCACGTCGGGGAGGTGCGCGGCCTCGGCCTCATGTGCGCCGTCGAGTACGTCAAGGACCGCGCCACCAAGGAGGACTTCGACGCGGCGGAGAACGTCGGCGCCCGCATCAACTCGGCGACGATCGAGCGCGGGATGTTCTCCCGGTCGCGGGGCGACCTCTACTGCCTCGCGCCGCCCATCACCACCACCGAAGCCCAGCTTGACCGGATGGTGGAGATCCTCGCAGAGTCGACCCGTACCGTCCTCGGCTAGGGCCGCGGCGCACTCTCGCCGAACCCCCGGCGCGGCGGGCGGCCCGGACGCCCCCGCCGCGCCGGCCCTCGATCAATCCAGGCGAACGGCCTGCTCCGTCCGGATGCTCTCGTCCGCCGCCAGCACGATTCGAAGGCTGTTGACCGCCGCCTCCATGGACTCCGACAGGTCGAGGTCCTCACGGATCGCGCGCAGGAAGTACGCCTGCTCGCGGTCGCACAGCTCCTGGTGGTCGGGCTCGTCCTCCATCCCGACAAGCTCGTCGCGGCGAACGAAGTTCTTGTCCTCGTCGACCTCGGCGTGATGGATCTTGAGCGCGTTCGTCCTGGTGTGCTGGTCGATGTCCGCCGAGTCCGAGACCGCATCCGTGCGGGCCTCGGTCTCGCCCTCCTGGGGAACGACGATCGAGACCGCTCCCTTGGGCCCCACCACATCCTTCACGAAGTACGCGATCTCGCTCATCATCGGACCCCACCCCGCCTCGTACCAGCCGACCGAGCCGTCGTCGAAGGTGACGTGGAGGTGCCCGTAGTTCTGCTGCGCGGCATCCGCCCACAGCTTGGCCCCGATCCCGTGCACCCGCACCGGCTTCGCGCCGGTGAGCTGGCACATCACGTCGACGTAGTGCACCCCGCAGTCGACAATCGGGGTCAGCGAATCGATGAGGTTCTTGTGCCATGACCAGGCGGGGCCGCTGCTCTGCTGGTTGAGGTTGAGACGCATGACGAGCGGCTTGCCGAGCGTTCGGCCCACCTCGATGAACTTCATCCACGAGGGATGCACGCGCAGGATGTAGCCGAGCACGAGCTTGCGGCCCCGCTCCCGGGCCGCCGCCACGACCCGGTTCGCATCCTCGACGTTGGTCGCGATCGGCTTCTCCATGAAGACGTGACAGCCCGCATCGAGCGCCTTCAACGCATACTCCGCGTGGGTATTGGGCCACGTGTTGATGGAGACCGCATCGGGTCTCGTCTCCGCCATCGCCCGCTCGAAGTCCTCGAAGCGCGGACAGGCGTCCAGCTCGGCCGGCAGGTCGTCGCGGGACTTGATGGTCCGGCTCATCAGCCCGACCAGCTCGAAACCGTCGATCTTCCGGTACGCCTTGGCGTGGGACGTACCCATGTTGCCGGCCCCGACGACCAGTATCCTCACTTTCTCCGACATGCGTCCCCCTCCTCTCTCCTGCGGTGCGGACTCCGACCGCACCGGTTGCCGGGCCTCTCCACGGCCGGCGGTCTGCTACAAACCGCACGGCACCCGCAACGCACCGCCGGCCGATGCGCCGCGGGGCAGGAGCGCATGGCCGCGCCCACCCCGCGCCGCACCGCGGACCTTGGCGGACCGCGTCGGCCTAACGGACCGCGTTGGCGTAGAACCGCGCGTGGATGGCGTCGATGTCCACTGCGGCCATGTCCTCCGGCAGCGCGTAGCCGTCCGCGTCCGCCTGCACCTTCGCTCGATCGAAGTCATTGGCGGGGCCGACGAACTCGTTGGTGATGACCTTGCTCGTGTCGACCGGATTCTTGACCTGGCCGATCTCTTCGAGGGTCTTGAAGAACAGCTCCCAGCGCGCCATCTCGTGCCAGCCCCAGCCTTCCCGCTTCGACATGTCGCCGCGGAACACGTTGGCGAGCTGCATCATCGACTCCGTGCCGAGCTCCGGTCCCAGGTTGCTCTTCACGATCGGGAACTGCTCGAACACGATGTCGCTCGCCGCGCGTGGATTGAGGTGGCCGAACTCCAGGCCCATCGCCCAGCCCCGCAGGTACTGCTCGAGGAGCTTGTGCCGTTCCGCGTCCTCCACGTCCGCGCGGCGGACCACGAACGAGTTCGCCGGGAACCGGGAATGGTCGACCCCAAGCCAGTACTCGAACTTGAGCCCCTTCCCTTCCCAGTCGGCCCGCAGCCCCTCCCAGGCGAGGGCCGCATCGCCCTGGCCGCTCGCGAGCACGGTGCCCCAGGCGGGCCATCCACCTTCCAGGTATTTGATCTTCTTCGGATCGGCTCCAGCCGCGGCAAACATCGGGTCGCAGATCGCCTGCCACGCGGCGCTGCCGAGCAGCACCGTCTTGCCTTCGAGCTCCTTGAGGTCGGTCACCCCCTCGCCCGGACGAAAGGCGAAGTTGAAGACGTCCACCGCACCCATGTTCCACACCGAGACGAGATCGAGGCCGTTCTCGATCGCGAACGAGAAGACGCCGGGGGAGGGGAAGCCCATGTCGGCCTGACCGAGCGCGACGAACTTCACCGTCGCGGTGCCGTCGGACGGGCCGGCTTCCATCCTGGTCTCGAGGTCCCCGAAGTAGCCCATCGCCTTGCCGGCCCAGTACGCGTAGTCGTCCAGCACTTCGAGGGTGCCGCGAGGCGAGATCCAGGTGAAGGGCTCGTCCGCCATCGCCGTGCCGGGCAGCAGGGCGCCGGCCCCCAGGGCGGTCGCGACCACGGAGCCGGCTCCGGTGACCTCGAGAAAGTACCGGCGGCTCATGCGGCCTGCGCCGCGAAGGCGCGATTGTTGCAGCTCGTTCATGGTTGTCTCCTTTGCAGATTGGCGACTCGAATTCGGCCCGTAACGCGGGCCACGGGGCGCGGGCCGCGGGCCGGTGTGCGGCTTCGAGTGCACGGCGGCCCGTTCACGACTCCCAACTGGCCCACTTCTTGCCGATGAGGAAGAACGTCACGTAGATGAGGATCCCGAGCGTGGAGAGGATCACGATCACCGCGAAGAACTGCGGCATCTTGATCATGGACGAGAAGGTCGTCAGGCGGTTGCCGAGACCGAATCCACCGCCCACCATCTCCGCCCCGACCGCGGTCAGGAGCCCGAAGATCGCGCCGATCATCAGGCCCACGATGATCATCGGCAGGGCCATCGGAATGCGGATCTTCAGGAAGATCTGGAAGGTGCTGGCGCCGAAGGAGCGCGCGAGCGCGATCTTGGCGAGGTCGACGCGCCGGAACCCGGTGGCGGAGTTGATCATCACCATCGGTCCGGATGCGAGGGCGACGGCGATGATCCGCGGCTCGTAGCCGAAGCCGAAGCGCAGGATCAACAGCGGCACCAGGGCCAGCATCGGGGTCGTGACGAGCATCAGGATGTACGGCGCGACGATCTTCTCCGCGAACGGAAACTGGGTGATCACGGCCGCCAGCAGCAGGCCGACGGAAGCGCCGATGGTGAAGCCGACGACGAGCTCCACGAGCGTGTCGAGCAGATGCGGCCAGATGAAATGGAAATCCGTGACGAGGGCGATACCGATCTGGCTCGGCAAGGGCATGACGTAGTGCGGCACCTCGAAGCCGCGCAGCAGCAGCTCCGCCCCGCCGATGATCACCGTCCCGACGAGGATGATCGCCAGCACCTCCCAGGCCGTTCGCACCCCCGGGCCGCTCGTCAGCGCCGACCAGTTGGTCAGGCTGACGCTGTGATCCACGCCGTCTTCGGCCTTGCCGAAGTCGGGTATCCGATCCCCGAGCTGCTTGTCAGCCATGGGCGAGCCTCGCGGACCCGGGCCCGGGCGGCGCCAGGCCCGCCCCCGACCGGGCACCGCTCCGCTCCGACTGGTGCTCGATCTCGGCCTTGATCGTGTTCACCGTCTCGAAGAAGCCGGGCTCGGTCATGATCTCGAGCCGGCGCGGCCGGGGGATGTCGATCTCGTGCACGGAGCGAAGCCTCCCCGGCCGGGCCGACATGACGTACACCCGATCGGAGAGGAACACCGCCTCGGCGATGTTGTGGGTGATGAAGACGATGGTCTTGCGGGTCTCGAGCCAGATCTCCTCGACCATCAGGTTCATCTCGTCGCGGGTGAACGCGTCGAGCGCCCCGAACGGCTCGTCCATCATCAGCACCGAGGGGTTGAACGAGAGCGCCCGCACGATCGACGCGCGCTGCTGCATGCCGCCCGAGAGCTCGCGCGGGAACTTGCCGCCGAACCCGTCCAGCCCGACCCGCTCCAGGAGATGGTCGATCCACGCCTGATCGGGCCGGGTCCCCTTGATCTCGAACGGAAGGAGGATGTTACGCAGCAAGGTCCTCCACGGGAGGAGGTTCGCCTCCTGGAACACCATGCCGATCTCGGGGTGCGGGCCCTCGATCGGAGCCCCGTCCAGCCGGACCTGGCCCCGGGTGAGGTGGTGCAGCCCGGCCATCGACCACAGCAGGGTGGTCTTGCCGCAGCCGGACGGACCGACCACGCACACGAACTCGCCGCCGGCGACCGACATCGAGTAGTCGTTCAGCGCATGCAGCGGCCCGGACCTCGTGTCGTAGAACTTGGTCGCGCCCTCGACGACGAGCTTCGCCGCGCTTTCGCCCCGCTCCGTCATGCCGCCCGATCCGTCCCTCCTGCCGGGTTGGCTCCCAGCGCGGCCGACAACGCTCCCCCGGGCGTCTCTCGTCCCCTCCGGGAAGGAGGCCTGCCTGCGCCACAGGACACGGTATACCACAGCGACCGACTTTCCCACATATTTGCTATTGTCACGCGCGGGCGCCAACGAGAGGAGCAGCGACCTTGGCCAGTCGGGCGATGTACGCCTACGCTTGGGACCTCGCCGAGGCCGGGGTGGCGGCGGTGGCCGGCGAGCTCCGGGCCCGGCACATCGACACCATCACGCTCGCCGCGAGCTACCACGCGGGCAAGTTCATCCGCCCGCGGGGACGGGACGGCAAGGTGTACTTCCCCGAGGACGGCACCGTGTACTTTCGTCCCGCCCCGGAGCGCTACGACGAGATCGAACCGGCGCCGAACCGGATGCTCAAGGAGCGCGACGTGATGGCCGAGGTCTGCGACGCGTGCGAAGCCTCCGGCATGGCCGCGAACGCCTGGCTGGTGCTGCTGCACAACACCCGCCTCGGCGAGGCCCATCCCGAGGCGACGGTGGAGAACGCGTTCGGCGACCGCTACGTGTACAGCCTGTGCCCCGCCGCGCCCGCCGCCCGGCGCTACGCGGTGGCGCTCTGCGCGGACCTCTCGGACCACTACCCGGTCCGCGGGATCTCGCTCGAGACGCCGGGATTCCTGCCGTATGCCCACGGCTTCCACCACGAGTTCGCGCTCGTCCGGCAGAACGAATGGCTCGACCGCGGGCTCGGACTCTGCTTCTGCGAGCACTGCCTCGCCGGGGCCGGGGCGGCGGGCATCGACGCCGCGCGGCTGCGGCACGAGGTCCGCGAGCGCATCGAACGCTACCTCGCGAGCGAGATCGACCTCCCCGACGACATGGCGTCGGCGTTCTGGCTCGCGGACGTCATACTCGACCCCGACCTCGCGCGCTTTCTCCGCTGGCGGTGCGAGGTGGTCAGCTCGCTCGTCGCGGAGATCCGCGCCGCCGTCCGCGGCGATGCAACGGTCGCGGTCATCCCCTCCGTCGCCCGGCCGACCGCCGGAGCGTGGTACGAGGGGAGCGACCTCGCGGCGCTCGCCCGCGCGGCCGGCATCGTCGAGGTCTGCTTCTACGAGCCCGGCGCGGACCGGATCGCCGCCGACCTGTGGGACGTCCGGCGCCGCCTGGGAGAAGCGGGGGAGCTGCGCGGCATCCTGCGCCCCGGCCATCCCGATCTCGCGAGCCGCCAGGCCGTTGCCGACGCAGTCGCGGCGCTCCACGCCGGCGGCGTCGAGGACCTCGCCTTCTACGCCTACGGCCACCTGCGCCGGGCCAGCCTCGACTGGATGGGCGAGGCCCTGGCCGCGCTGGAGGGATGAGCATGGCGGACTTCGAGGGCAAGGTGGTCCTGGTGACCGGCGCGGCCGGCGGCATCGGCCAGGCGCTCTGCCGGCACTTCGGATCCCTCGGCGCGGCCGTCGCGGCGCTGGATCGGCGACCCGAGGTGGAGCGCTTCGCGCACGAGCTTTCCGCCGGCGGCGTCGCGGCGGCGGGAGCTGTCGCGGACATCGCGGTGATGGCAGAGGTCGAGGGCGCGGTGGACGCCCTGCGCGC
>JAJECB010000159.1 GCA_022822245.1 Gammaproteobacteria bacterium | reverse complement strand
GTTGCGGTGCTTATCGACGAGGCCGACCGTCCGGCCCTGCAGCCGATGGAGGACCTCGGCTTCGAAGTCATTCAGTTCGAGGACTCCGCAGACTGGCGGGCTGCCTTCGCGCGGTTGGCTTCCGCCCTGGGGCACGTGTCGTGAGCAATCTTGTCTACGCGCCGGGGAGCCTCGTCAGCGCCCGAGGCCGGGAGTGGGTAGTCCTCGGCGGCAGTTCGGCGGAGACGCTGCGGGTACGTCCGGTCACGGGATCGGACGAGGATCGGACGCTGATCCATCTCCCGCTCGAAATCGAGCCGGTTCGCGAGGCCCGGTTCCCGTTGCCCAGTGCACACCAGCTTGGCGGACACGACTCGGCCCTCCTGTTGCGCGATGCGTTGCTGCTCTCGCTGCGGCGGGGGGCGGGTCCCTTTCGTAGCTTTGGACAGATCTCAGTGGAGCCGCGCGCGTACCAGCTCGTGCCGCTGCTCATGGCACTCAAGCTCGACCCGGTGCGCCTGCTCATCGCGGACGATGTCGGGGTCGGGAAGACGATCGAAGCGCTGCTCATCGCTCGCGAACTGCTCGACCGCGGTGACATCGATCGCACCCTAGTCCTCTGTCCGCCGCATCTCGTGGACCAGTGGATTACCGAGCTGGAGGTTCGCTTCCATATCCGCGCTGCCGCCGTCACCGCCCGGAGCGCACGGCGGCTGGAGCGCGGCATTCCACCAGGCGTGAGCATCTTTTCAGTACACCCGCACACGGTTGTCAGTCTCGACTACGTTAAGACCCGTGAAAGGCGTGACAACTTCCTGCAGGCGTGTCCTGACTTCGTAATCGTCGACGAGGCACACACGTGTGCGCCGTCCGGTCGGGGCCGGCATCAGCGGCACGAACTGCTCCGGGGCCTGGCCAGCAGCGCCACGCGTCACCTCGTTCTGCTAACCGCCACTCCGCACAGCGGCGATGACGCCGCCTTCTACCGTCTACTCGGTCTGCTCGCTCCGGACTTCGAGCGCCTGGCACAGGCCACGGGTACGGAGCGCAGACGTCTCCGCGAGCGACTCGCGAATCACTTCGTCCAGAGACGGCGACCCGATATCGCGGAATGGCACGAGGGCAACATCTTCCCACGTCGCGAGACGAGGGAACTCACCTACAAGCTCAGTGGAGCCTGGGAAGCATTCCTAAACAATGTCCTCGATTACTGTGCCGAGGTCGTGGACGCAGACGCAGAGGACGGATTACGACAGCGCCTTAATTTTTGGGGGACGCTGGCCCTCTTACGCTGTGCCGGGTCAAGCCCCATGGCGGCAGTGCTGGCCCTGCGCACTCGTGCCGGCGAGGACCTGGGCGACGAAGCGCGCGAAGATCTTCTCGATCGCATATTCGACGGTAACGCCGACTCACTCGTCGCGGACGACCTGGAGCCCCCGGCCGGGGGCGACAGCCCGGAACTGGCAAGGCTGATCGGGCAGGCGGAGAAACTATCGGGCCAGCGCGGCGATCCGAAGCTCACCGCCGCCTCTGAGCATGTCGCAGAGCTTGTCGAGGCCGGCTTCAACGTGGTGGTGTTCTGTCGATTCATCGCAACCGCTCACTACGTAGCCCGTGATCTCAACAACAACTTGTCGGGCGCCGCTGTTGACGTCGTGACAGGCGAGATGCCTCCTGAACAGCGCGAGGAGCGCGTGGCGCGGCTGGGTGTCGCCGAAGAAAACAGCGTGCTGGTCGCCACCGATTGTCTGTCGGAGGGGATCAACCTGCAGGATTACTTCGACGCCGTCGTTCACTACGACCTTTCCTGGAACCCGACGCGCCATGAGCAGCGGGAGGGTCGCGTCGATCGTTTTGGCCAGCCGAGCCGCACGGTGCGCGCCACGCTCCTTTACGGTGTCGACAACCCCGTGGATGGTGCGGTGCTGCAAGTCATTTTGCGTAAGGCGGCCCGCATCCGGGAAGAACTTGGCGTACCCGTGCCTGTACCGGACGAGGGCCACTCGCTCGCGCAGGCGTTGCTCAAGGCCGTCCTTCTGCGACGCCGGGGAAGCAAGGGTGTCATTGAGGGCCGACAGCTCGAACTGTTCGAGAGCCACTGGGAGGACGCGAAGGCAAAGGCGAAGAGGAGCCGGACCGTGTTCGCTCAGAGGCGGATCAAACCCGATGAGGTGTTACCGGAGTGGCACAAGAGTCTCGCGGCGGTCGGTGGCCGCGACGATGTACAACGCTTCGTAAGCCGTGCTCTTGCTCGGCTCGGTTCGGGGCTCGAACCGCTTGGCCGGGGGTACAAGGTCCCGACCGCGCCGCTGCCGGCTGAGGTTCGCGAACGTCTGGAGACGGAGGATATTTCGGACACGGTCAACATCGACTTCGCCTATCCCTCGGCGCCCGGATGCCGCCCCGTGCAGCGCAGCCACCCACTTATTGCAGTGCTTGCCGACACGCTGCTCGGGCGGTCCTTGTCTGTAGAGGACACCGATGCATTCCCTGGGGATCCCTCGCTCCTCGGGCGCGTTGGCTGCTGGATATCCGAAGAAGTTCATTTCCGCACGACCGTTGCGCTACTCCGGTTGCGCCACCAGCTATTGTCCCGCAAGCGGCGCCGGGAGACGACACTAATGGTCGAAGAGGCGACCGCCTTGGCCTGGGCGGCTCCCGTAATCGACGAACAGATCACTGGACCCAGAGCACTCTCACTGCTCGCGCTTCCTCCCACAGACGATCCCCCGCGTCATGTGCGAGAGCGTGAGGCCGCGCGAGCACTCGCTCTGCTCCAGGAGCGTGCGGTCGATCTGGAGGCATTCGCGGCGGCCCGAGCGAGCGCCTTACTCGAAGATCATCTGCGCGTGCGAGAAGCGAGCCGGGCGGCTGGAAGAACTTCCGTCCAGGCCCTCCCTCATCCCGACGTGATCGGCGTGTACGTGCTCCTGCCGAAGGTGGACTAATCATGGCGCCTCGCCGACGCCATGCGGGCAACGTTTCCATTGCCTTCGAAGCTCTCTCGATCAAGGGCGGTCTTCTTGGGGCCGACTGGCTTGGAAAAGTGGCCCAACTCCAGGCCATCGCGCAGGAGCCGGCAGACTACCGCGTACCGAAGGGGCTTCAGATACGCGACGAGATCGCGCGAAGTTGGCGCATTGCCCAAGCGTGCTTTGGGGAATTGGAGGCCGGTCGTGCTTCGGGAGGCGACTCTCGCGCGTTGGCCGACCGCTTTCTTGTTGCGTTTCTGCGCGACGCATTGTGCTTCACTTCAATTAGACGGGTGGAGCCGAAGCTGATCGACGAGCGGATGTATCCCGTCCCGTTCTTCGCCCTCGGCAACCGAGTTCCGGTCGTATCGGCTCCGGCCGGGACGGGCCTGGACACACATCAGCCGGAGTTCGGAGACGAGCAGCGCCGGCGGAGTGCTTTCGGGCTACTGCAGGAATACCTGAACGCCTCCGGCGCCGCGCTTTGGGGTCTCGCAACCGATGGCTCGTCCTTGCGCGTCGCGCGTGACAACGCGAGCCTGACGCGACCGGCGTGGATCGAAGCGGATCTCGGTCGGATCTTCACAGAGGACCTATACCACGACTTCGCCGCGCTCTGGCTTCTCGTGCACGAGTCGCGCTTCGGTCGCACCGAGGATCCGCCGGAGACATGCCCGCTGGAGGTGTGGCGGGAAGCCGGTAGAGAAGAGGGAACCCGGGCGCGAGACAAGCTGAGCGACGGGTTCCAGCAGGCACTCGGAATCCTGGGACAGGGGTTCCTGTCGCACCCCTCGAACAAGACGCTTCGTTCCGCGCTGCACGCGGGCGAACTCACAAAGGACGGCTACTTCGGTCAGCTCTTGCGACTCGTCTATCGGCTGGTCTTTCTGCTGACGGTCGAAGAACGGCATCTTCTGCACTCGAAGGACGCATCCGACTCGGTCCGGGAACTCTATGCCGAAGGATACGGTCTTCGCCGCCTCCGCGACCGGGCGGTCCGCGGCGGCGCTCACGACCGCAAGTCCGACCTATGGGAATCGGTCAGGATCTCATTTCGGAGCTTGGCGGGTGGCGAGCCGCAGCTCGGACTCCCTGCTCTCGCGGGCCTTTTCGCTCGCGAGGAGTGTGCCCACCTCGACGCAGCGAAGCTTGAGAACCGCGCGCTCCTGAGTGCGCTCTTCCATCTGGCGTGGCTTCGCGAACCCTCGGGTCTCGTTCGCGTTAACTGGCGCGACATGGGCCCGGATGAGCTCGGTTACGTCTACGAGGGCCTGCTCGAGTTGGTCCCGAAAATTTCCGGGGACAGCCGCTCCTTTTCCTTCGCGAGTGCCGACGAGAGCCGTGGCCATGCACGAAAGACGACCGGCAGCTACTACACGCCGGACGA
>JAJECB010000134.1 GCA_022822245.1 Gammaproteobacteria bacterium | reverse complement strand
GGGGAGATCGCCCGCACCGTGCTCTACCTCGCCTCCGACCAGTCCTCGTTCACGACGGGATCGGCCTTCTCATCGACGGCGGTCGGGTAACCTCCTGATGGCGAGCCTCGCCGGTCGGGTCGCCCTCGTCACCGGCGCCGCGAGCGGGATCGGGCGGGCCGTCGCCCGCGCCTTCGCGGCCGAGGGGGCGGCGGTCCACGCGGTGGACGTCCGGTCCGACACGCTTGCGGCGGTCGTCGAGTCTCTCCATGCCGATGGACTCACCACATCGTCGTCGGTCGCGGATGTCTCGGTACCCGAGGTGGTGGAGCGCACGGTGGCGAACGTCCTCGACGCGAGCGGGCGCATCGATTGCCTCGCCAACATCGCGGGGGTCATCTCATCCGAGCCCGTCGAGGAGGTGAGCCTCGCCGAGTGGGACCGCATCCTCGGCATCAACCTCCGGGGCACCTTCCTCTGTGCACGGGCGGTGGTGCCGGCCATGAAACGCCAGGGGTCCGGGTCCATCATCAACGTCTCGAGCCGCGCCGGTGCGATGGGTTTCGCGGGGATGACCGCATACTGCGCCTCGAAGTTCGGGGTCGAGGGCTTCAGCCGCGCCCTCGCGCAGGAGCTCGCTCCCCACGGCATCGCGGTCAACACGATCACCCCGGGGACGCCGGTCCGCACCGCGATGAGCGAGACCACGTACTCGCCCGAGCAGCGGAAGGCGTGGCAGGACCCCGCGGTCATCGCGCCCGCCTTCGTCCACCTCGCCCTCCAGGGTCCGGACGGCCTCAACGACCGCTACGTCAACGCCTGGGACCTCACGCAGGAGCTCGAGGCGGGCGCCGGGTCGTGAAGGCCGTCCTCCTCGACCCGACCGGCTCTGACGATCTCGCGTTCATCCGGGAGTTCGGTCCCGGGATAGACCTCGTGGCGCCGGACGCCGCGGGCGGATCTCCGGAACCGCCGCTCGCGGGCGCGGGGGCCGTCGTCTCCCGGCGGGTCCCGGTCCCGTGCGAGGTCATGGATGGGGCCGGGCCCTCGCGCCGACTGGTCCTGGTCTGTTGCGGCGGGCGCGGTGGCGTCGATCTCGAGGCGGCGCGCGCCCGCGGCGTCCCGGTCGCCCTCATGCCCCAGCGCGGCTGCATCGCGGTCGCGGAGCAGGCCCTGCTCCTCATGCTGGGGCTCTCGAAGAAAGTGGTGCAAGCCATGCGGCGACTGCGGGCGGCGCGTACCGCGAGCTCGGCGTCGAGCCGATCCGCACCGAGGAACGGCGCCATCGGTTCCAGTGGATGCAGCTTCCCGGCATCTTCGAGCTCGACGGCCGGTCCCTCGGGCTCGTCGGCTTCGGCGAGATCGCGACCGAAGTGGCCCGCCGGGCCCGCGCCTTCGGGATGGATGTCTTCTACTGGAGTCGGCGGCGGCTACCGGTGCACATCGAGGCGGAGGAGGGCGTGCACTTCCGGGATCTGCCGGACCTCCTCGCGGTGAGCGATTTCGTGAGCCTCCACGTTCCCCTCACGGCCGAGACGGAGCGCCTCATCGACGCGCAAGCGCTCGCGGGCATGAAGCCCGAGGCGTTCCTCGTCAACACCTGCCGGGGCGGAGTGGTCGACGAGGACGCCCTCGTCGAGGCCCTCTCGTCCGGCCGGATCGCGGGCGCGGGGCTCGACGTCTTCCTCCACGAGCCGGTTCCCCACGACCACCCTCTCCTTCGGCTCGACAACGTCCTGCTCGCCCCCCATCTCGGCGGCGGTTCGGGTGGGGCCCGCGCGAAGCACGCGCACGACCTGATGGTGAACCTCGTGGCATTGCGTGAGGGGCGTCCGGTCCACCATCTCATATGACGGCCGGTCCCCTCGCGTGGCTGATTGAAGACAAGGAGCTCCGGATGCAACCAAGACTCGCCGACCGAATCAGGCAACGTTCGGAGTCCGTGCGCACCCGCATGCTCGACATCGCGGCGGGGCTCGACGACGTCATCGCCCTCGGGCGCGGCGACCCCGACCTGCCGACCCCCGCCCACATCGTCGAGGCGGGGCGGCGGGCACTCGCCGACGGCGCCACGCACTACACCCACCCGATGGGTCTCCCGGCCCTGCGCGAGGCGATCGGGCGGCACCTCTCCGAGGTCGATGGGCTCGACTACGGGGCGGACGAGATCGTCGTCACCACCGGTGCCCAGGAAGCGGTGTTCGCGGCCATGCTCGCGTGCATCAACCCGGGGGACGAAGTCGTCGTGCCGGCACCCGGCTATACCTCCTACGACCAGGCGATCGAGCTCGCGGGGGGCGTGCCCGTCTCGGTGCCGACGTACGAACGCGACGACTTCGCCCTCACCGCCGCGGCCGTCGAAGCGAAGGTTGGCCTCCGCACCCGCATGCTCTGCCTGCTCAATCCCTCGAATCCGACCGGGGCGGTGACCCCTCCCGGCGAGGTGGAGGCGCTCGCGGCGCTCGCCGCGAAGCACGACCTCATCGTCATCTCCGACGAGATCTACTCCCGCCTCGTCTACGAGGGCGCGAAGGTGCTGCCGCTCGCGCGCCTCCCCGGCATGAAGGAGCGGACGATCACGATCAACGGCTTCTCGAAGGCCTACGCGATGACCGGCTGGCGGGTCGGCTACTTCGCGGCGGCACCGGGGCTCGTCAAGGCACTGACCGAGGTCCACCACGGTCTCACCATCTGCGCCCCGGCGGTCAGCCAGCATGCCGCGCTCGCCGCCCTCGAGGGCTCGCAGGAGTGCGTGGAGGAGATGCGCCGGACCTACGACGAGCGCCGCCTCGTCATGTGCCGGGGGCTCGACGCGATGGGGCTCACGTACGGTCGGTCGCAGGGCGCCTTCTACGTTTACGCGAACGTGTCGCGCACCGGCCTTCGCGCCTCGGAGTTCTGCGTCCGGCTTCTGGAGGAGGCGCGGGTCATGATCTTTCCGGGGTCGCTCTTCGGCGACCACAACGACGACTTCCTCCGGATATCACTCCTCCAGCCGGTGGCGCGGATCGAGGAAGCCGTCGAACGGATGGCCGAAACGGTGGCGGCCGTCAGCGGCCGCTGAACGAGGAGGAATTCATGCTTTCCGAGAACGTCAAGTCCGTCAAGCACATGGCATTCGCCGTGCGCGACGCCAAGGCCGCCCTCGCGACCTACGCCCAGTTTCTCGGGGTCCCGCCGGATACCGTGGTCCACGAGTATCCGATGTCGCGCACCCGGGTCGCTCTCTTCGAGCTCGGGGGAATCGAGTACCAGCTCTGCGAGTCGATGGACGCGGATGGCCGCTTCTCGGAGTGGATCCGCGAACGCGGCCACGAGGGCCTCCATCACATCTGCTACGCGGTGGACGACATCGACGCCGCTCTCGAGCACGCCCGGTCGAACGGGGCCAGCCTTCGCATGTGCAAGGCCTGCCAGGTTGCCGGCAGCCACCCCCACCCGGAGGGCTTCGTCGCGTTCCTCGACAACGACGCGGGCGGGATCGAGATCGAGTTCATGCAGGTGTACACGACGGAAGAGCTGAAGCAATACCAGGAAGTGCGGGGGATCTGACCTGAGCGCGATCACGGCCGGCACGGCGACGGCGGCTCTGGGCGAACTCGCGACCGGCCGCATCGAGGTGACGGCCATGGCGGGGCGTCGCCTGGCGTGCCGGTCATCGTCATCAACGGGGCGAAGGACGGACCCTGCCTCCGGGTCGACGGGGTGATCCACGGGGACGAGCCGGAAATTCGGGGTGGGCCGCCGGCCTCGCCCCGGTCCTCGGCAACGCGTGCGAGTGTGGCGAGGTCCGACCCGGAGGTGCGCGGACTTACCGGGAGATGGTCGGACGAAGCACCCTGAGGGTGTCGTCGAGGGCGCGGAGATCCCGGACGAGAGACCGTTCTTCGGAGCGTTCGAGCCTTTCCACCGCGATGCGTCCGCTCGGCGGCACCCCGGCGGCGAGATCCTCGAGCTGCTGGCCGAGGACGTGGGTCAGCAACGATCGGTGGATTCGGACCAGGGTCGCGGCGTCGGACGGGGAGACGCGCCCCGCCACGGCGGCGTCCTGGATGCGTTCGGGCGTCGAACGCGCCACGGAGCCGACGGCCAAGGCCAGGGTGCGCGCGATGCCGACGAGCGGAAGCAGGCCGCCGAGCTTGAGATCGACCCGCCCGTCGTGGGCGCGCAGCCGCCCCAGCACGTTGATGGGGAGCGACATGCCGGCGACGGACTCGGCGAGCAGCGCGAGAAACGCCGGTGACGCCCGCGCTTCCTCGACCGCCGCCGAGTGGAGCGCCCGGCCGAGTTCGAGCGTGCCCGCGACCGGGAGGAGATCGTAGAAGATGTCAACGTGGAGGAGGTCGTCCGGCCGCGAGCGCCGCAGCCAGCCGGCGACCCGCTCGCGCCACGCGGGAACGGTACCGCGCCACTCCGGGTTCGACGCCATAACCCCGCCGCTGCAGCGCCGCACCCCCGCCTCGTCGAGGAGGTCCGCGAGTCGCGCGCCGAGCGCCGCGAACCAGCCGTCGTCGTCTTCCGAGCCGTCGTGCACGAGGGCGTTGTCCTGGTCGGCGGACAGCAGGCTCTCCCCGCGCCCCCCCGATCCGAGCACGAGCACGCACCACGGGGCCGGCGCGGGGCCGAGCCCCTCGCGCTCGAGCCCGGCCGCCGCGATCTCCGCCGCCCGTCCCGTCAGCGCCCGGATCTCGCTCGAAATGATCCGCGCCGCGGCGTCGGCGGTCAGCCCGTCCGATACCAGGCCGCTCGCGACCTCGGCGAGCCGGCTGTGCGCGGCGGCGAGCCCCGCCCCGTCGTCCGCGCACGCGACCGCATCGCCGAGCTCGGCGGCCGCTCGCGCGCGGTGGTGCAGCAGATCGCGCTGCGAGATCATGCCGATCGGCGCCCCCGCGGCGTCCGCGACACACAGGTGCCGCACCCCGAGACGGTCCATCCGGCCGAGCGCCCGATAGAGCATCTCGTCGCCGCGCAGCGACCGCACCGGCGCGCTCATCACCGATGCCACGGTTGCCGCGTCCGGGTCGATGGACGGATCGATCGCGGCCCGGAGGAGGTCGCGTTCGGTCACGATTCCGGCCGGCCGCGGATCGTCGCCGACGACGAGGAGCGCGCCGATGCGATGCTCGGCCATCATGCGGCCGGCCTCGCGCAGGGCTCCGTCCAGGCGGATCGACTGCACGGGCGCGGACATCACTTCGTCGAGCCGGCGGAGGTACAGGTACGAGTCGATGCGGGCGAGCGTCGGCGCGGGGGGCGCATCCGGCGCGCCCCCGGGCACGGCGTGCCACCCCGCCTCGAATTCGCGGTGGACGAGGTCGGTGCAGCGCGCGGCGAACGCCTTGGCCTCGCCGAGGGTCCGTACGTCCGCGTCCCGCAGGCGCGGGACGAGCGCGGAGAAGATCCCGGCCGCGGCGAGCGCATCGCCGAGCGCATCGTGGCGTTCCTCGATGCGGACGCCGAACCGGTCCGCGAGGGATTCGAGCCCGAGATCGACCATCCCCCGATCCAGCGCGCCGGCAAGGTGCGCGACGTCGAGGACCGGCGGGTCATGCCAGGGCACGCCGGCGCGCGCCGCCTCGTGACGAAGCACGGCGGTGTCGAAGCGGATGTGCTGGCCGATGACGACGCGGCCCTCGAGGGCTTCCCGGAGCGAGTCGATGACCTCCGCGAACCGCGGCGCTCCCGCGACGTCGGAATCGGTCAGCCCGTGGATGCGGGTGGAGGCGGCGGGGATGGGAACCCCGGGGTCGACGTGGGTGTCGATGCGGGGCGTGCTCCGAACCGAGGGCCCGTGCATCTCGACCGCGCCCACCTGGACGATCCGGTCGTTCGCGACGTCGAGGCCGGTCGTCTCCAGGTCGAGCGCGACCGCCGGAAGGGCCGCCAGCGCGGTGTGGCTCGGAGGACGGTGCGCGCCAGGCATGGATGGCTCCGTCGGGCTCGGTCGTGGCGCCTCTCGCCGGGGTGCCCGCGCGGTTGGTCGCGGTTGGTCGCGGTTCGGCGCGCGCCGGCCCGGTTCAGGGGCGGGTTCGGGAGGCGGCGGGGTCCAGCAGCTCGATCCAGTGGACGACGGGCGGGTGTGCGCGCCGGCGAAGGTGCAGCAGGCACCCGATGTTCGCGGTCGCGATGACCTCCGGCCCGCCGCGCTCGAGCGCCTCCACCTTGCGCTCGAGGAGACGCTTCGAGAGCGCGGGTTCCAGCATCGAGTAGGTCCCCGCCGACCCGCAGCAAAGGTGCGCGTCCGCGACCGGAACCCGCTCGAACCCGCACCGGTCGAGCACTCCTTCCACCGCGCCCGCGGCCCGGAGCCCGTGGCTCAGGGTGCACGGAGCATGGAACGCGACCCGGGGCCGGCGGCCGTCGAGCCCGAGCCGGTCAAGCGCCATCTCGTCGGCCGCGAGTGCCTCCGCGACCGCCTCGCCCGGGTCGCGCGCGAGCGACGAGACGCGCGCCGCCTTCTCCGCGTAGGCGGGGTCGTCCCGGAGGAGGTGTCCGTATTCCCGGACCACCGCGCCGCAGCCGCTCGCGGTGACGAGGAGCGCTTCCGCGCCGCTCTCGATGAACGGCCACCACGCGTCGACGTTGCGGCGCATGCGGGCGAGGGCCCGGCCCGAAGCGCTGAGGTGATGGTCGATCGCGCCGCAGCAGCCTTCCCCGCGGGCGCGGACGAGGCTGATCCCGAGCCGGTCGAAGACCCGCGCCGCGGCCGCGTTGATGCGCGGCTCGGCGGCCCGCTGGACGCAGCCCGAGAGCACCAGCATGCGCCGGCGATGCCGGCCGGCCGGGCGGCGCCCGGCTCGCCGCGCGGGCGGGACCATGCGCCGGAGCCCGGAGGGGAGGAGGGGACGGAGCAGCCGGCCGGCGAGGAGCGCGAGACGCACGAGCATCGGGCGGACGAACCCCTTGCGGATCGCGAAGCGCACGAGCCGTTCGGTCCAGGGACGGCGCACCTCCTTCTCCGCGAGCTCGCGCCCGATGTCGACGAGCCGGCCGTACTCCACCCCCGACGGACAGGTCGTCTCGCAGGCCCGACAGGTGAGGCAGCGGTCGAGGTGGGTGAGGGTCCGGTGGGTCGGCCGATTTCCCTCCAGGACCTCCTTCATGAGGTAGATGCGTCCCCGCGGGCCGTCCAGCTCGTTCCCGAGGAGCTGGTAGGTGGGGCAGGTCGCGTTGCAGAACCCGCAGTGCACGCACTTTCTGAGGATCCCTTCGGCCTCCTGTCCCTTCGGGGTCGCGAGGATGCTCGCGGGTATCGATGTCTGCATGGCGGCGGCGCGGTCCGGATGTGAGCGGTTCGGTCGGGTTCCGGGATCGGCCCGGCGTCAGAGGTCGGCGTACAGGCGGTCCCGGTTCAGGATCCGGCCGGGGTCGAACGCGGCCTTGAGCCGCGCATGCAGCAGGGCGATCCCCTCGTCGAGGGAATGGAACGGGCGTTCGCGGTCTCCTCCCCGAAAGCAGGCCGCGTGTCCGCCGGCGGCGGCGGCGGCGGACCGTACGACCGGCTCCGGCGCGTCGCTTCGCAGCCACCGCTGGGCGCCGCCCCAGTCGGTGAGCACCGGGTCCGGAAGTTCGAGGGGAGGCACGTGGGCGGGAACGGAGAGCCGCCAGAGGGGTGGGCCGTCCTCCGCGAAGAAGGCGAGCCGGTGGTCGCGGAGGTCCGCCCAGAGGGCCCCGTCGCCCGGTTCGCCGCCGATCCGCTCCGCCGCCTCCGCGACCGCCGCCTCCGCCCCCGCGAGACGAAGGTGCAGCCGTTCGCCGTCGTGACAGGCGCCGAGGATCGGGAGCGGCGACCGCGCCCATTCGGCGAGGCGGCGGATCGCCTCGCCGGCGGCGAGCTCCAGGACCCGCGTCCGTTCGACGGCCGGAAGCGGGAGCAGCTTGAACGAGACTTCGAGCAGCACCCCGAGGGTTCCGAGAGCCCCCGCCATGAGCCGCGACACGTCGTAGCCCGCGACGTTCTTCATGACCTCGCCGCCGAACGAGAGCACGTCGCCCCGGCCGTTGACGATTCGGGTGCCGAGCACGAAGTCGCGCACCGCGCCGGTCCAGGGGCGGGCGGGGCCGTTGAGCGCGCACGCGACCACCCCGCCGATGGTCGAGGATTCGTCGTGGCGCGGGGGGTCGAAGGGGAGCCACTGGCCGTGCTCGGCGAGAGCGGCCTGCGCTTCGCCGACCGGCGTCCCCGACCGCACGGTGAGCACGAGCTCGCTCGGCTCGTGGTTCACGATGCCGCGGTGCCCGGCGACCTTCAGGGTTTCTCCGGCCGGCGTCCGGCCGTAGAAGCGCTTGCTCCCCCCTCCCTCGATGGCGAGCGGCGTGCCGGACTCGAACGCGGCGCGGACCCGGTCGCGGATCGCTTCGGTCCGGTCACTCACCTCGTTCGCCTCGGCGGAGCGGGGAGCGGCCCTCGCCGGTCGGGCCGCGCGGGGCGCGGACGTGACCGCGGCGGGAGGGTCCTGGCGGCAACCGCCTTCACCCGACACGCCAGGGTCGTGACCGCGCGGCCGGTAGATTGCATCGTCGAGGGTCGAGGGGGCGCGTCGACGGCGAGCCGCATCAGAAGCGTTCGATCTCGGGAAACGGCAGGTTGCCGCGATGCACGTGCATCGCCCCGAACTCCGCGCAGCGCTGGAGGGTCGGCACCGCCTTGCCGGGATTGAGGAGCCCCTCCGGGTCCCACGCGCGCTTGATCGCGTGGAACTGCTCCAGCTCGTGGGCCGGGAACTGGACGCACATCTGGTTCAGCTTCTCGACCCCGACCCCGTGCTCGCCGGTCACCGTGCCGCCTACCTCGATGCAGATCTCGAGGATCCGCCCCCCGAACTCCTCGGTGCGCTCGATCTCCCCCGGCCGGTTCGCGTCGAAGAGGATGAGGGGGTGCAGGTTCCCGTCGCCGGCGTGGAACACGTTGGCGACGTCGAGCCCGTACTCGGCGGAGAGCTGGCGCATGCGCTGCAGGACCTCCGCGAGGCGCTTGCGGGGGATCGTGCCGTCGATGCAGTAGTAGTCGGGCGAGATGCGCCCGACGGCGGGGAACGCGGACTTGCGGCCGAGCCAGAACCGGGCCCGCTCGGTCTCGTCGTTCGCGACCCGAAGCTCGCTCGCCCCGGAACGCTCGAGGACCGCCCGGATCTCCTCGACCTGGGCGTCGGTCTCGGCTTGGGTTCCGTCGACCTCGCAGAGCAGGATGGCCGCCGCGTCGGTGGGGTAGCCGCAATGGGCGAAGTCCTCCGCGGCGCGGATCGCGGGACTGTCCATCATCTCGAGGCCGGCCGGAATGACCCCGCTCGCCATGACCGCGGCCACCGCGTCCCCCGCGCTCCCGAGGTCGTCGAAGGCGGCGAGCACGACCCGCGCCGCCTCCTGCTTCGGGAGGAGCCGCACGGTCACCTCCACGATGACCCCGAGCATCCCCTCCGACCCGGTGATGAGGGCGAGGAGGTCATAGCCGGGGGCGTCGAGGGTCTCGCCCCCCAGGGTGAGAAGCCTTCCCTCGATATCGACCACCTTGACCTCGAGGACGTTGTGGACGGTGAGTCCGTACTTGAGGCAGTGCAGCCCCCCCGAGTTCTCGGCAACGTTCCCGCCGATGGAGCACGCGATCTGCGAGGACGGATCCGGCGCGTAGTAGAGCCCGTGCGGGTCCGCCGCCTCGGAGATCGCGAGGTTGCGCACCCCCGGCTCCACTCGGGCGAGACGGCGCTCGGGGTCGAGCTCGAGGATCCGGTTGAACTTCGCGAGGCTGAGGAGCAGCCCGTCCTGGAGGGGGAGGGCGCCGCCGGAGAGGCCGGTGCCGGCGCCCCGGGCGACCACCGGCACCCCCTGCGCCGCCGCCACCCGCACGATGCGCTGCACGTCCTCCACCCGGTCGGGGAGCACCGCGATCATCGGCAGGCGACGGTAGACGGTGAGCCCGTCGCACTCGAAGGGCCGGAGGTCCTCGGGCTCGGTGAGCACCGATTCGCGGGGGAGGAAGGTCAGGAGCTCGGAAGCGAGCTCTTCACGGCGACGGGCGCGCGTCCGGTCGTCGTGGACAAGGGCAGCGGCAGTGGCCATCGAACGTGTCCCGCGGCCCCGCACCGGCACCTCCGCGTGCCGCGCGTGCCGCTTTCGTGACGGGTCTTGCGAAAGCCTAACACGCGCCCCGGAGCCGAGCGTGCCGCCGGCGCCTCCGCCACACGTCCGCGAGCGAAACTCCGGGTGCGAGCGTGTCGCCGGTGCCGGTGCCGCACCC
>JAJECB010000334.1 GCA_022822245.1 Gammaproteobacteria bacterium | reverse complement strand
GCCCCGCGACGAGCCCCGCCCCCACCGCCGGGCCGTTGATCGCCGACACCAGGGGCTTGTTGCAGTCGAGGATGTTGTAGACGAGCGCGCGGGCTTCCTTCCAGGTCTCCACGAGGTTCTCGAACGACTGCATGTTCCGCTCGATGAGGTCGAAGTCGCCGCCCGCGGAGAACGCCCTTCCCGCGCCGGTGAGGATCACGCAGTCGATGTCGGGATCGGCGTCGATCTTCGGCCAGAGATAGGTGAGCTCCCGGTGACCGATGGCGTCGAGGGCGTTGTAGCGCTCCGGCCGGTTGAACGTCACCCGCAGGATCCGCTCGTCGGGCCGGTCGAAGGTCAGCCGCTCGTAGCCGGCGTAGGGGTCCGTCATCGCTTCGCTTCCCGGTATGTGCAAACTCGTGTGCCAAAGTTAGCACGGCTCCCTCCGGCCGCTAGCCTGGAAATCTCACCAACTTTCGTCGCGAGGGCGCGGAAATGCCGCTGTGACAAGGCGCACGGACTGAAAGAGCGCTTCGCGCTGCTGAAGGCGTAGTCGAACCACGTCGAAGCGGCTTGCGGGAGTACGCCTTGTCACAGCGAGCAGATCCGCGTCCGCTAGCCAAGAAGGTGGTGAGATTTCCAGGCCAGAGCAGGAGACGGGATCGGGAGTGAATCCGGGCTATACTCAAGCCGTCCGAACGGAGCCGCACGACATTGGACCTGACCGGCGAATTCCACGTCCCCCTGCCGCGGGAGGCCGTCTTCGAGGCGCTCAACGACCCGGAGATCCTCGGCCGGTGCATCCCCGGCTGCCAGACGCTGGAGCAGGTGAGCGAGACCGAGTTCGACGCGGACGTGCTCGCCAAGGTCGGCCCCGTGAAGGCCCGCTTCCGGACCCGCATCGCGGTCTCCAACCTGAACCCGCCGGAGAGCTACACCCTTTCCGGCGAAGGACGGGGCGGCGCGGCCGGGTTCGCGTCGGGAAGCGCGGACGTAAGCCTGGAAGCAACGGACGACGGCACGGTGCTCCGGTACGCCGCGAGCGTCCAGCCCGGGGGCAAGATCGCCCAGGTGGGCTCGCGGCTCATCGGCGGCACGGCCCGCAAGATCGGAACGGATTTCTTTACCCGCTTCGTGGAAGTCGTCACGCCGGAACCGCCCTCCGGGGAGGGTGGACCGGACGAGCAAGAGGAGTAAGGCGCATGCCGGTGAATGTCTCCATGAACGTCAACGGGAGAGCGGTCTCCGAGGAGGTCGACGAGCGCACTCTCCTGGTGGAACTGCTGCGGGAGAACCTGCGGCTGACCGGAACCCACGTGGGCTGCGACACCAGTCAGTGCGGAGCCTGCGTGGTGCACGTCGACGGGCGCTCCGTCAAGTCCTGCACGATGCTCGCGTCCCAGGCGGACGGGGCCGACGTCACCACCATCGAGGGGCTCGCGGAGAACGGCAGCCTCCATCCGATGCAGGAGGCGTTCCGCCAGAACCATGGGCTGCAATGCGGGTTCTGCACTCCCGGGATGGTCATGAGCGCGCTCGATCTCGTGGCCCGCAGTCCCGATCCGAGTGATGCCGAGGTCCGCGAGTGGCTGGAAGGAAATCTCTGTCGATGCACCGGTTATCACAACATCGTCAAGTCGATCCTCGCCGGTGCGAGCGCGATGCGAGGAGGTAGCTGAGATGGCTGAGAACGGAATCGGGGCCTCCGTGCTCCGCACCGAGGACCAGCGGTTCCTCACCGGAACCGGCGAATACACCGACGACACCAACCTCCCCCGCCAGACGTACGCCGCGTTCGTGCGCTCGACGCACCCCCACGCCACGTTCACCGTGGACACCTCCGCCGCGGCCGAGGCGCCCGGGGTGGTGGCGGTGCTGACCGGCGCGGACCTCGCGGCGGACGAGAAGGGCACCCTCATCTGCGGGTGGGTGGTCACCGGCAAGGACGGCGAGCCGCACAAGGCCCCGGCCCACCCCGTCCTCGCGGCGGACACGGTGCGCCACGTCGGGGACGCGATCGCGCTGGTGGTCGCGGAGAGCGCACGCGAGGCGCGCGACGCGGCGGAGCTCGTGGAGGTGAGCTACTCCCCGCTCCCGGCGGTGGTGTCCATGCAGGACGCCCTCGCGGACGGGGCGCCGCAGGTCCACGCGGACGCTCCCGGCAACCTCTGCTACGACTGGGAGATCGGGGACCGCGCGGCGACGGACGACGCGTTCGCGCGCGCGCACCACGTCACCCGCCTCGACCTCGTCAACAACCGGCTCATCCCGAACGCGATGGAGCCGCGGGCCGCGATCGGGGACTACAACCCCGCGACGGGGGACTACACCCTTCGCCTCACGAGCCAGAACCCGCACATCCACCGCCTGGTGCTCGCCGCCTTCATCCAGATCGCGCCCGAACACAAGCTGCACGTCATCGCTCCCGACGTCGGCGGCGGATTCGGCTCCAAGATCTTCATCTACCAGGAGGAAACGGCGGTGATCTGGGCGGCCGGCAAGGTCGGGCGGCCGATCAAGTGGACCGCGGATCGCTCCGAGTCGTTCGTGGCCGACGCGCACGGGCGCGACCACGAGACCCATGCCGAGCTCGCTCTCGATGCGAACGGGCGGTTCCTCGGCCTCCGGGTCTCGACCTGCGCCAACATGGGCGCCTACCTCTCGACGTTCGCGAGCTGCGTGCCGTCGTACCTCTACGGCACCCTGCTCCAGGGCCAGTACACCACCGAGTCCATCTACTGCGAGGTCAAGGCGGTGTTCACCAACACCACTCCGGTGGACGCCCTGCGCGGAGCGGGACGCCCGGAGGCGACCTACGTGGTCGAGCGCATCGTCGACCAGGCGGCGCGCGAGATGGGGATCGACCCCGCGGAGCTCCGGCGCCGCAACTTCATCCCCGCCGACGCGTTCCCCTACCCCACCAAGGTCGCGCTCGAGTACGACTCCGGAAACTACCGGCTCGCCCTCGACCGGGCGCTCGAGCTCGCCGGCTACGAGGGCTTCGCGGCCCGCCGCGAGGAATCGCGGACGAGGGGCAAGCTCCGCGGGATCGGGCTCAGCGCCTACATCGAAGCCTGCGGCATCGCCCCCTCCCAGGTGGTGGGGTCGCTCGGCGCGGGAGTCGGTCTCTGGGAGTCGGGCGGCATCCGTTTCAACCCGACCGGCAACGTGCTCGTCACCACCGGCTCGCACAGCCACGGACAGGGGCACGAGACGACGTTCGCGCAGCTCGTCTCCGACTACCTCGGGGTGCCCTTCGAGAACGTCGAGGTGGTGCACGGCGACACGGAGAAGACGCCGTTCGGCATGGGCACGTACGGGTCGCGCTCGCTCGCGGTGGGCGGCTCCGCGCTCGTCAAGGCGATGGACAAGATCATCGCCAAGGGGCGCAAGATCGCGGCGTTCACCCTCGAAGCATCCGAGGAGGACATCGAGTTCGCGGGCGGCAACTTCACGGTGGCCGGGACCGACCGGAGCATGAACATCGCCGAGGTCGCGTTCTCCGCGTACGTCCCCCACAACTACCCGCTCGACGAGCTCGAGCCGGGGCTGGAGGAAACCGGGTTCTACGATCCCGCGAACTTCACCTTCCCGGCCGGAACGCACGTGTGCGAGATCGAGGTGGACCCGGAGACCGGGGCCTCCGAGATCGTCAACTGGGTGGCCGTCGACGACTTCGGCAACGTCGTCAACCCGATGATCGTGGAGGGTCAGGTCCACGGCGGGGTGGCGCACGGAGTCGGCCAGGCCCTCCTCGAGGGCTGCGCCTACGACGCGGACGGGCAGCTCCTGACCGGGTCGTTCATGGACTACACGATGCCTCGGGCGGACGACCTTCCGGACATGACCGTCGAGACCACGTGCACCCCGTGCCCCCACAACCCGCTCGGGGTCAAGGGATGCGGCGAGGCGGGGGCGATCGCCGCCCCGGCCGCGGTCATGAACGCGATCACCGACGCCATCGGCACGAGCGCCATCGACATGCCGGCGACCCCGCAGGCAGTGTGGCGGGCGCTCGGCGGCTAGCGCGGCCCGGGCCAGAGGAGCGAGAACATGTACGAGTTCAACTATCACCGCCCCGGCACGCTCGAATCGGCGGCCGCGGCGCTCGCGGCGGCGGAAGACGGCCAGGTGCTGGCCGGCGGTCAGACCCTCATCCCGACCCTGAAGCAGCGGCTCGCGAGCCCCTCGGACGTCGTGGACCTCGGCTCGATCGCGGGGCTCGACGGCGTGCGCCGCGAGGGCGACGCGATCGTGGTCGGGGCGATGACCCGGCACGCGGACGTCGCGTCCTCGGCCGAGGTGCGAAGCGCGATCCCCGCCCTCGCGGCGCTCGCGGACGGGATCGGCGATCCCCAGGTACGCAACTCCGGGACCATCGGGGGCTCCATCGCGAACGCCGACCCCGCCGCGGACTACCCGGCCGCGGTGGTCGGGCTCGGCGCGGAGGTGCGGACCGACCGGCGGTCGATCGCGGGGGACGACTTCTTCACCGGCCTCTTCGAGACCGCGCTTTCGGAAGGCGAGATCATCGTCTCGGTGCGTTTCCCCGTTCCGCGCCGGGCCGCGTACGCGAAGTTCCCCAACCCGGCCTCGCGCTACGCCATCGTCGGAGTGATGGTGGCGGAGACCGCAAGCGGGGTCCGGGTCGCGGTAACCGGGGCCGGGGACCGGGTCTTCCGGGCCGGCGCGATGGAGGCCGCGCTCGCCGGCAGCTTCAGCCCCGACGCGCTCGGGGGCATCTCGGTGCCGTCGGACGGGCTGAACGAGGATATCCACGCGAGCGCCGAGTACCGCGCCCATCTCGTCGGAGTGATGGCGAGGCGCGCGGTCGCGGCGGCCGGCTGACGCGGGCCGGGCACGCGCGCATCGGAATCGGCGGCTCGGCCGACCGGGGCCGAGCCGTCCTTCGCACGCGTCTCTTCCGGAGCCGATGACCCTTCCCGCCACCGTCGACGAGACGGCATCGCGGCTTTCCGAGGGCGACTACGTCGCGGATCGGAGCCTCGCCACCGCGGTGTTCCTCACCCTCCGGATGCGCCGCCCGCTGTTCCTCGAAGGCGAGGCGGGGGTCGGGAAGACCGAGGTCGCACGGGTCCTCGCCCGGGTCCTCGGGCGGCGGCTCGTCCGGCTCCAGTGCTACGAGGGGCTCGACGTCGCCTCCGCCGTCTACGAATGGAACTACCCGCGGCAGATGATCCGGATCCGGCTCGCCGAGCTCGGCGGGGAGGATCGGGGCACGTCCTCGGTCGAGTCGGTCGAGGAGGACATCTTCTCGCGCCGCTTCCTCATCGAGCGGCCCCTCCTCGACGCCCTCAACCCCGACCCGGCCGGCGCCCCGGTCCTCCTCATCGACGAGCTCGACCGGGCGGACGAGCCGTTCGAGGCCTACCTCCTGGAGCTGCTCGCCGACTTCCAGATCACGATCCCGGAGCTCGGGACGATCGCCGCGAGCGAGCCGCCGATCGTCGTCATCACCTCCAACCGCACCCGCGAGATCCATGACGCGATCAAGCGCCGCTGCTACTACCACTGGGTGGACTATCCGGACGCGGCGCGCGAGCTCGAGATCCTCCGGGTGCGGGCGCCCGGCACCTCCGAGGCGCTGAGCCGCGAAGTCGTCGCCTTCGTCCAGAGCCTTCGCGGAATTGACCTCTTCAAGGTGCCGGGAGTCGCGGAGACCATCGACTGGGCGCAGGCCCTCACCCAGCTCGACGTGCTGGCCCTGTCGCCGGACGTGGTCAACGACACCCTCGGCTCCCTCCTCAAGTACCAGGACGACATCGCCCGGATCCGGGGCAGCGAGGCAGCGAACGTCATCGAGCAGATCAAGCGCGAGCTCAGGGTTGCGGGCGCCGCCTGATCCCCGCCGGCCCGCCGCGAAGACCGGGGTCCCGCCGCCCGCCGTCTCCCGGCACCGGGACGGGGCCGCGGATCCTCCGGGCCGGCTCGCCGCCAACCTCATGCACTTCGCTCGCACCCTGCGGGCGGCGGGCCTTCCCGTCGGAAGCGGCGCGGTCCTCGACGCGCTGCGATCCGTCGAGGCGGTGGGCCTCGCGCGGCGCGACGACTTCTACTGGACGCTCCACGCCGTCTTCGTGCGGCGGGCCGATCAGCGGCCGCTCTTCGACGAGGCGTTCCATGTCTTCTGGCGGAACCCCCATCTCCTCGAGCGGGTCCAGAGCCTCCTCCTCCCCACCGTCCACACCCCGCCGCGGGGCGACGCGCGGCCCCTCACCCGGCGGCTCAGCGAAGCGCTCTTCGCCGGGGCCGAAGGCGAGGCGCGGACGAAGGAGCGGGAGGAAGAGATCGAGCTCGATGCCACCCTCACCTGGTCGGACCGGGAGGTGCTCCGCACCCGCGACTTCGAGCAGATGTCGGCCGCGGAGCTCGCGGAGGCGAAGGCGGCCATCGCGAGGCTCCGGCTCGCGGTGCCGCCGGCCCCGACCCGCCGCTACCGCCCGCACCCGCACGGATCGCGCGTCGACATGCGAACCACCTTCCGGCGGAGCCTCCGCCAGGGCGCCGGGGAGGTCCTGCTCGTGCGGCGGCGGCGACTCCGGAAGCCCGCCCCCATCGTGGTGCTCTGCGACATCTCGGGGTCGATGAGCCGCTACTCGCGAGTGCTGCTCCACTTCGCGCACGCCCTCGCCCGCGATCGGAGC
>JAJECB010000523.1 GCA_022822245.1 Gammaproteobacteria bacterium | reverse complement strand
CACCCGTTCTACGTCATCCGCCTCCTCGGCGGCGTGCTCTTCTTCGCCGGCATGGCGGTGATGGCCTGGAACCTGTGGAGGTCGGTGCGCGGGGCGCGGACCTCGGAGGCGGCGATCCCCGCGCCGGCCCACTGACGGGCGGGGCGACGGGAAGGGGACGGGAGCGCAACGTGGCGGAAGGACACGAACGGGTCGAGACCAACATCGCCCTCATGGTGGTCCTCATCCTCGTCGTGAGCAGCTTCGGGGGGCTCGTGACCATCGTCCCCCTCTTCCATCAGAACGATCTGCTGAAGCCCGTCGAGGGGGTGGAGCCCTACCCGGCCCTCGCCCTCGCGGGCCGGGACGTCTACATCCGGGAGGGCTGCTACGTGTGCCACTCCCAGATGATCCGCCCCTTCCGGGCGGAGACCGAGCGCTACGGCCACTACTCGGTGGCCGGCGAGTTCGTGTACGACCGCCCGTTCCAGTGGGGGTCCCGGCGGGCCGGACCCGATCTGCACCGGGTGGGCGGCCGGTACAGCGACGAGTGGCACCGGGTGCACCTCGTGAACCCGCGCGACGTGGTGCCGGAGTCGATCATGCCGGGCTACCCGTGGCTCGAGGAGAACGCCGTCGACGGCGAGGCGATGGCGGCGCGGATGCGGGCCCTCCGCCGGCTCGGCCATCCCTATTCGGACGCCGAGATCGAGGGCGCGGCGGCCGCGGTCGAGGGCCGGACCGAGATGGACGCGATGATCGCGTACCTCCAGGGGCTCGGCACCGCGATCCGGACCAGGCGGTAGCGGGGGACCGGGCGATGGACGCCGGACTCGCACACGGCCTCTGGACCGCGCTCCTCCTCGTCACCTTCGCGGCGATCGTCGGGTGGGCGTGGAGCGGGCGGCGGAAGCGCGATTTCGACGAGGCGGCGCGGCTTCCCCTCGAGGACGACCCGCCCGCGGCCGGCGACGCGGGCGGGCCGGAGGGCGTGTCCGGGGCCCGGGCCCGCGCCGGGGCGGCGGTGTCCGAGTCCGGAGTCGGGGCCGGGGAGGCGCGTCATGGGTAGCTTCAACGACGCGTTCTGGAACCTCTTCATCGTCGTCTGCACCCTCGGCGGGATCCTGTGGCTGTACCTCCTGACCATCGCGAGCATGCGGGGACGCGGACCGGGCGCGGCGGGGGGCGGCGCGGCCGACGCCCCCCGGCACGTCTGGGACGAGGACCTGACCGAGCTCGACAACCCGCTCCCGCGCTGGTGGGTGATCCTGTTCTTCGCGACCCTCGTCTTCGGGGTCGTCTACCTGATGCTGTACCCCGGGTTCGGGACCAACTCGATGGTCCTCGGCTGGACCCAGAAGGCGGAGTACGAAGCGGAGATGGCCCGGGCGGAGGCGCGCTACGGCCCGCTCTACGAGGCGTATCTCGATCTTCCCGTGGAACGGGTGGCCGAGGACCCGAAGGCGCTCCGGATGGGCGAGCGCCTCTTCGCGAGCTACTGCGCGGTGTGCCACGGCGCGGACGCGGGCGGGGTGCCGGGCTTCCCGAACCTGCGGGACGCGGTGTGGCAGTGGGGTGGCTCGCCCGAAGCGATCCGGACCAGCATCCTCGCCGGGCGCGATGCGGCGATGCCCCCGTGGCGCGAGCCCCTCGGCGGTGACGCGGGGGTGGACGAGGTGACCGCCTACGTGCTGTCGCTCTCGGGAAGGTCCGTCGACGCGGCGAAGGCGGCGGCCGGCCGGGAGAGGTACGACGCGCTCTGCGTCGCCTGCCACGCCCCGGACGGGACCGGCAATCCCGCCCTCGGCGGCTCCGACCTCACCGACGACGTGTGGCTCTATGGCGGATCGGAAGCGGCGGTGCGCGAGAGCATCGCGGACGGGCGCCAGGGACGCATGCCGGCGCACGGCGACTTCCTCGGCGAGGCGCGGGTGCACGTCCTCGCCGCCTGGGTCTACAGCCTCTCGCACCGCTGACGGCGGGCGGCGGGCGCCGGAGCCGGGCGAGCCTTCGAGAATGCCTCCCGCCGATTCGACGACGTGGTGAAGGCGCGCACCCCTCGTCCGGGCCGCGCGAGCGAGCCGGGCCGCGTCCACCCCTTCGCCGGCCGGCCCGCCGCCCCTTCGAACGCGGCCCTTCGTCGGGCTCCGCGCCCATCGCGCCGCCCGCCGACGCCGGCGAAGAGGCGGGGCGCGTGAGCACCCTCGGCGCCGGGTCCTCGGCGGTATCGTCCCGGTCGCCGGTGGACGAGGTCGAAGCGTCCCTCTACGAGAAGCGCCGCCACATCTACCCCCGCGAGGTGCACGGCTGGTTCGCGACCTGGCGGGTGACCGGGGCGGTGGGGCTGCTCGGGCTCTTCTACGGGGTGTGCTGGCTGCGCTGGGACGGGCGCCAGCTCCTCCTCTTCGACCTCCCCGCGCGCCGGTTCAACGTCTTCTGGTGGACGTTCCATCCCCAGGACTTCCTCTACCTCGCGCTCCTCCTCATCCTCGCCGCGCTCGCGCTCTTCTTCTTCACCTCGCTCGTGGGGCGCCTGTGGTGCGGCTACGCCTGCCCCCAGACCGTGTACACGGAGGTGTTCCTCTGGATCGAGCGCCGGATCGAAGGGGACCGGCCGCGCCGGATGCGCCTCGACCGGGCGCCACGGAGCGCGCGCAAGCTCGGCCTCAAGTCGGCCAAGCACGGGATCTGGCTCGCGTTCTCGCTCTTCACGGGGTTCACCTTCGTCGGCTACTTCACGCCGGTCACCGAGCTCGGCGGGGCGGTGCTCGCGCTTCGCGCGAGCGGCTGGGAGACGTTCTGGATCCTCTTCTACGGCTTCGCGACCTACGGCAACGCGGGGT
>JAJECB010000427.1 GCA_022822245.1 Gammaproteobacteria bacterium | reverse complement strand
GGTGGTCCGATGGCAGGAGTAGTGGGGCCGAAGTCGGAGCCGGCGGTTCCGCAGTAGACGGAAGGGGAAACGCCTGCCTCGATCGATCTGCGCTCAGTGACGAAGATCTTCACCCTGGAGTCCGGCGAGCGTGTACCGGGCGTCCAGGATGTATCGCTCACGGTCCCGCGCGGGGAGTTTCTGTGTCTGGTGGGGCCTTCGGGTCAGGGAAAGTCGACGCTGCTCAACCTGATCGCCGGATTCATCGAGCCGACGTCGGGAGAGGTGCTGATCAACATCCGTCCCGTCCGTGGACCGGGGCCGGACCGGGGTGTCGTGTTTCAGCGCGACACGCTGTTCATGTGGCGGCGGGTGGCCGATAACATTGGTTTCGGCCTCGAGGCCCGTGGTGTTCCCCGGCACGAGCGAAAAGAGATCGTCGAAAGGAGCTCATGTGAAGGAACTTCCTCCCGATCCACTGCGACCTGGCGGCATCCAGGGATTCGCCCGGCGTCTTCGCAGCGGTCAGACCGCCTCGGAGGCCGTCACCGGCGCTTATCTGGAGAGAATCGAAGCCCTGGATCCCTGCCTCGGAGCGTACGAGTACGTGGCTCGCGAGAGCGCCCTGGCGCAAGCGAGGTCGCTGGACCGCCTGCTCGCTGCCGGAACCGATCTGGGCCCCCTGATGGGAGTTCCGGTGGCGGTCAAGGACCTGTTCGCGGTCGAGGGTATGCCGACGACGGCTGGCTCGAACCTGGAAGTGACCGGGCTGGTCGGCCGTGAAGGTCGGTTCGTGGGCATGCTGAAGCGGGCTGGTTGCGTCATTCTCGGCAAGACGAAGACCGTCGAATTCGCCATGGGCGGCACCGGGGTCAACCTTGCCCGGGGGACCCCTTGGAACCCATGGGATGCACGCGTCCACCGCGTGCCCGGTGGTTCCAGCAGCGGCTCGGCGGTGGCCGCCGCGGCGGGTCTTTGCGCTTTCGCCATCGGCTCCGACACCGGGGGCTCGGTCAGGATACCGGCGTTCTGCGGAATCTTCGCTCTCAAGACCACCAAGGGGCGCTGGCCGACGGACGGGGTGGCGTCGCTGTCCCGAACTTTGGACACCGTCGGTCCCATTACCATGTCAGCGTCAGATGCGGCGGTGGTGTTCGGCGCTCTGTGCGGGGTTCCGACACCGGTTGCGGCCGAGCCACGAGGACTGCGACTCGGCAGGCCGACCACGCTCTTTTTCGACGACCTCGATCAGGACGTGAAACGGTGCGTCGGCGCCGCGCTCACCGCTCTGGCCGCGGCGGGCGTGGAGACCGTCGACTGCGAGCTCTCCGAGTCAGCAGAGCACATGGAATCGGTCCAGCACCTGATCGCGGCCGAATTCATCACCACCTTCGGCCGCGAACGGTTCGAGGCGTCACGCAATGACATGGACCCCGACGTCTGGGATCGGCTGCAGCCGGGACTCAATCTGACGGCCGATGACTACATTCGGTTGGTGTGGCGGCACCGGGAGCACTGTCGGAACGCCCTGCAATGGATGGAGGGCCTGGACGGCTGGGTGACACCCACCAATCCCACGGTGCCCATGCCGGTCGCGGACCTGGAGGAGCCCGCGGGCAGCGGGAGATATTGGGACCGCATGGGGCGCAACACGAACCCCGCCAACTTCATGGGCCTTTGCGCGACGTCCACCCCCATCCAGCAGCTTGGATCCGCCCTGCCGGTGGGTCTGCAGGTCATGTGCCGGGGTGACGAGGAATCGCGGGCGCTTTCGATCGCGCTGTTGTTCGAAGAGCTCTTCGGATTGCCGCCCCAGCCCGACCTACGGGAATTTCTTTGAGCTGACGCCTGCTGCGTCCGCCGGCGCCGACCCCCAGGAAGCTGGCGAAAACGAGAATGCCGGCACCGACTGACAGTTTTCCTGTCGGGTGCTTCATCTCAATTCTCCCCATGATTGGAGACGGCGGATTGCGCGGTACGACCGATTCAGACCCCCCTGTCGATTTTGAGCTAATGTAGTCAAATGCATTGGAGCATAGGCGTCGAGGAGGACCAAAGCCGATGCTCGGCGTTCGCAACGCAGGGGCCAAGTGATGACCTGATTCCGCACGAACCTCATCCTGGTCCCACGCTTGCCCGGGGTCTCGGACTTCCCTCCTGGGAGCGCGGGCTTCCAGTCCGCGGCAAGCTCGAAGGAGCGGCGCTACGAGCACCGTGCGCGGGCAAGGATGCCCGCGATCCCAGGAAGACGGCGACCCTGGAAAGCCCGCCGGACCGGGATGAGCTTTGTACGTAATCAGGAGTGATGATGTCCGCGTCGGCGACCCTCGAAGTCCAGGACCTCAGGACCCACTTCTTCACGAAAGACGGCGTGGTCAAGGCGGTCGATGGGGTGAGCTTCGCAGTCAACCAGGGAGAAGTTCTGGGGCTCGTCGGCGAGTCGGGCTCGGGCAAGACTGTCACCGGATTCTCGGTGCTCGGCCTCGTTGAGCCGCCGGGGCGGATCGTCGGCGGAAAAATCCTCTTCCAGGGGAACGACGTGGTCGCCCTCTCCGACGAGAAACGGCGCCAGCTCAGGGGCTCGAAGATCGCCATGATCTTCCAGGACCCGATGATGACGCTCAATCCGGTGCTCAGAATCGACACCAAGATGATCGAAGCAATTCAGGCCCACGATCCGGTTCACCCCGCGACTGCCCGCCAGCGCGCCCGCGATGCGCTGGGAAAGGTGGGCATATCTTCGGTGGACCAGCGGCTCAAGGCCTATCCGCACCAGTTCTCGGGCGGTATGCGTCAGCGCGTGGCCATCGGCATCGCGCTTCTGAATAAGCCGGATCTGATCATCGCCGACGAGCCGACCACGGCGCTGGACGTCACCATCCAGGCGCAGATTCTCCACGAGGCCCAGAAGCTCTGCCGCGAGATCGGCACCGCGCTTATCTGGATCACCCACGATTTGACGGTGGTGGCCGGGCTGGCGGATCGGATCTGCGTCATGTACGCCGGCAGGATCGTTGAAGAGGGCGGCCTCGACGAGGTCCTCGACGATCCGCTTCATCCCTACACCAAGGGTCTGATCGAATCGGTGCCGAGCAGAAATCGGCGCGGCGCCACCCTCAATCAAATTCCGGGAATGACGCCTTCGCTGCTGCATCTCGCACCGGGTTGCGCGTTTCGCGAGCGTTGTCCGCGCGCTGCCGGGATCTGCGGCGAAGAGCCCGATGTCAGCCAACCCGTCCCGGGTCGGCGGATCCGTTGCTTCCGACCACATCTCGGGAAAGGACCGTGAGCGTCCCGGACCTTGTCGCGGTCCATCGACTTTCGAAGCGTTTTGTGAGGCCCCTCGACCTGGCGGCGAAAATCGCGCGCAAGCTCGGAGCGAACGTTCGAGAGGAGGTGGTCCAGGCGGTGGATGCGGTGGACATGACCGTCGGCGAGGGCGAGGTGGTCGGCTTGGTGGGCGAATCGGGCTGCGGCAAGTCGACACTTGGGCGCATGGTCGCCGGAATTCTCGAGCCGACCGCCGGTACCGTCTCGTACCGCGGACGTGACGTGCAGGCGCTGCCGTCGGACGAGGCCAAGCTCGTGTCGCTCAAGATCCAGATGATCTTTCAGGATCCATTTGCCTCGCTCAACCCTCGGATGCGGGTCAAGGACATCGTCGGCGAGGCGCCGGAGGTGCATGGCATCGTCGGTGCGGCCGACGCCGACGACTACATCGACGAGACGCTACTGCGTTGCGGCCTGGATCCGTCGTTCAAGCGCCGCTACCCGCACCAGTTCTCGGGAGGTCAGCGCCAGCGTATCGGCATCGCGCGGGCACTCGCGGTTCAGCCCGAATTCATCGTCTGCGACGAGGCGGTGGCGGCGCTCGACGTTTCCATCCAGGCGCAAATCCTCAATCTCTTCCTGAAGCTTCGCGAAGAACTGGGGCTCACCTACCTTTTCATCAGCCACGATCTGGGCGTGGTCGAGCACATCTCGGATCGTATCTACATCATGTATCTGGGCCGCGTGGTGGAGTCGGCGCCGACCGAGGAACTGTTCGCCTCGCCGAACCACCCGTACACCCAGGCATTGCTCCGGGAGGTTCCTCGCCTCGACCTCCGGCACTCCGATTTCGAGCCGATCAAGGGCGAGATCCCGTCGCCGCTCGACCCGCCGAGCGGATGCCACTTCCACCCGCGCTGTCCGTTCGCGACCGAACGCTGCCGCGTCGAGGTACCCGTCCTCGCGAAGGTTGCTCCCGGTCGCGTCTCCGCCTGTCATTTGAACGACCGACCGATCTGAAGTGACCTCAACGCCCCATTGTGCTCTTGCCCTCCGCTTCCCGGCCGGGCGATGCAAGCATGGCGATGGAGCGCGCCCGGCACGGTCCGACCCGTTTCGACCACGAATGCAGACCTGCGGCGGACCGCCCATCAGCTTGACTCGCATTGGTATCGGGAAGGCCGATAGCCTTGAAGTTCCCTGCGAGCCCGGGCGATGAGAAAACTCCGCCCCGGAGTCTCCATTCGAGACGGCTCCGGAGGGTCTCTCCTCAGCCGTCACCGGCTTTCCTCCCCGCCGCGGTCCCGCTCTCCGTCTCCGCAATGACCGAATCCACCACGCGGCGAAGGGCCTCGTCCTCGCTCGCCCCGTCGAGCATCGCCTGCCGGTAGACGTCCTCCTGCCGGTCCGCGCTGCTCCCCTCCCGGACGATTCGGGCGATGTGGGCGATTTCGCTCTCGCATTCGAGGGCCCGGGCGTCTTCCCCGAGCTCCTCGACGAGTTCCGTCACGCAGTCATCGACGTCGACCAGGGTGGGGGAATCGCCGCGCGGCAGGAATGCGAGGGTCCCGTAGCGCTGCGCGAGCCACCTCCCCTCCTCGATGAGCTCGTGCGAGAGTTCCGGCAGCTTCTCCCCGGCCGTGAGCTTTCGCGCGAGAAAGCGGATGAGGCAGGCGTAGAGCGCGGCGATGGCCACCGCGTCCTCGATGCGCGGGCAGATGTCGCAGATCCGAAGCTCGATGGTCGGATAGTGCTCCGAGGGCCGGATGTCCCACCGGATCTCGCTCGCGTCCTGGATGGCCCCGATGGTCCGATACCGCTCCACGATGTCGTCGAACTCCGCCCGGGAGCGGAGCTCGCGCGGCATCCCGGTGCGGGGCAGGGCCCCGATCACGACCTGGCGATACGACTTGAGGCCCGTCAACTGCCCGCCCTGGAACGGCGACGAGGTCGAAACGGCAAGCAAGATCGGGAGGTGCTGCCGCAGGGCGGTCATCACCCGGATCCGGAGCTCGGGATCGCCGAACCCGGCGTGAATGTGCATGCCTCCGACGAAGAACTGCCGGACGCTCTGCTGGAACGTGATCTCGGCCTCCTGGTAACGGCGCCTCGGGGTCACCTGCTGGGACTGCCACCGGGCCCAGGGGTGAAGGGACGAGGCGATGACCGCCGCCCCGTGGCGCCGCGCCGCGTCGATGACGATGCCGCGAGTCTCCTCGAGGCTCGTGCGGAGATCCGCGACGGACGCGCAGATCCGGGAGTTCGTCTCCATCTGGGACCGGAGGAGCTCGTACACCACCCGATGCTCGCCGGCCGCTTGTTGGGCCTCCTCGAAGATCGCGGGGTGGGGATCGGCGATGACCTCCCCCGACGCGGGGTCGACGATCATCAGCTCTTCCTCGATACCAAGCGTTAACGGCGTCATCGATGTTCCTTGAACTGAAGCAGCATGGAGGGGTGCACCGGACCCCGGATCAGCGCCGGAGGCGCTCGGCAGCGGCGCGGAGCCTGGTCTGCGCATCCTCGCCGTGCCAGATCTCGACCTGGCGCGCGACGCGGGACGGCATCTGCTCGCGGAGGTCGGCGCAGAACCGGCCGAGGCGCATGCGCTTGGACTCCGCGAAGGCGGCGGGGGCGAGGTCGCGGAGCGAGAGCAGCTTCTCCCAGGCGGCTTTCTCGATCTCCGTCTTCGCCCGCGTCTCGTGGACGAGGCCGAGGGCGCGGCCCTCGTCGGCCGGGATGAGCTTCCCGGTGCAGATGAGGTCGGAGGCGACGAAGTCCCCCGCGACGAAGCGAAGGAGCTGGTCGCCGTAGTACGGGTTGGGCACCCCGAGGCGGATCTCGGGCTTCCCGAGGAGGACGCGGCCGGTCGCCGCGTAGCGGTAGTCGCAGGCGAGGAAGAGGGCGAGGCCGGCGCCGGTGGCGTGGCCCCGGACGACGCCGACGACGGGGCATGGCGACTCGAGGAGGGCGAGGATGAGCCGCCCGAGCTCGAGGAACATCTCGCGGATGCCGGCCCGCGACTCCGCGAGGGCCCAGTCGAGGTCGACGCCGTTGCAAAAGAACTTGTCGCCGCCGCAGAGCATCATCCCGCGGGCCGAGCCCCCCGCCGCCTCGACCGCGGACGAGATCTCCCGAAGGACCGCCGTCGTCAGCGTGTTGGCCGTGCCGGAGGCGAGGCGGACCAGGACACACCCGTCCCCGTGCTCGAGAGAGACGTTCGCCACATTGACCTCTGGCGGCTCGACCCGGATGCGGATAGCTTATCCCGGTCCCGCGGGGCGCGGGGCGCGGGGCAACCGGGCCAACGGGCGGACCGGCCCCTGGACCGGCCCCCGGTTGAGCCGGTCCGGACATTCTTGTAGAACGAGGCGCGTCCGGGGGGCGGACGAGTCGAGACGGGAGAGGCATCGATGAAGCGCGGCGACGAGCGGCTTCGGCCATCGCATCCGGTGTGGGGGCGGGGGGCGCACGCACCCGGCCACGGGAACCGCGGCGCCGGCGCGGCCGGCGGCACCGCGACATGACGGGGCTCGCATCGAAGACGGCACTCGTCACCGGGGCGAGCCGCGGCATCGGGGAGGCGGCGGCGCGCGCCCTCGATGCGGCGGGGGCCCGGGTGATCCTCACCGGGCGTTCGGCGGGCGACCTCGAACGCGTCGCAGCCGGAATGGCGAACGACCCGGTCGTCATCCCCGCGGATCTCGCCCCGCCCGGGGCGGGTACGGACCTCGCCCGCGCGGTGCTCGCCGCGACCGGTGGGATCGACGTGCTCGTCAACAACGCCGGCATGCCCATGCGGCGCACCCCCGAAGCCCTGACCGAGGCGGAGCTCGACCTCGTCTACGCGGTCAACGTCCGCTCGCTCCTCATGCTCGCCATCGGACTCGCGCCCGCGATGATCGAGCGGGGCGGCGGCTCGGTCATCAACGTCTCGTCCATCGCGAGCCTCCGGGGGCCGCTCGGCCGGGTCGCCTACGCCGCGACCAAGGGGGCGGTGGACGCGATGTCACGGGCGCTCGCGGCCGACTGGGGGCCGAAGGGGATCCGGGTCAACGCGATCAACCCGGGGCTCATCGCGACCGCCATCTGGGAGGAGAGCCGGGCCACCGTGCCCGGGCTCATCGAGGACATGGCGGCGCAGATCCCCCTCAAGCGCTGGGGCGAGGCGGACGACATCGCCGATGTCATCGTGTTCCTCGCGTCGGACGCGGCACGCTACGTGAGCGGCGAGACCCTCGCGGTCGACGGCGGCATGGCATACGCGCGGGCGTCGCGGACCGCCGCCCCGGAGTTCGAACCGGCGAGCGGCGAAGAATAGGGCGCCCGCGCCCGAATCGGACTGACTGTCAAGGGCGGGAACAGGCCGAGGCGCGGTGCCGGACCTGCCCAGCAGCGACCCGCGGAAGGGAGGACGCGGCGGCCCGCCTGCGAAGGAGGCGCGGGCAGGCTATCCTTGTCGCATGAGGTCACGCAGACTCACGCGCCTCGTCACGCGCCGGCGCGCGCTCGCCGGCTTGGCTGCCGCAGCGGCGGGGGGCATCGCCAGCCTTGCTGCCCTGCCCTTCCTCGCGGGCGCGCGCTCGACCTCCCTCGACTACCCGTTCACGGGTCCGGCCCCGGATCGCGGGCTCGGGCTGTCGCCGCCGCTCTCCTGCACTCCGGGCACCCGGCGGCAGACGGCGGGGCCGTTCTATACGCCGGGGACGCCTCGGCGTTCGAACCTGCGTGAACCGGGCACGGCGGGCGAGCCGCTCGTCTTCGAGGGTCTCGTCCTCACCCCCGACTGCCGGCCGCTGGCGGGCGCGGTCGTCGACATCTGGCACTGTGACGAGCGGGGCCGCTACGACAACCAGGGCTATCGCTACCGGGGCCACCAGTTCACGGATGCGGCGGGGGCGTTCCGGTTCGAGACGATCCGGTCGAAGCGATACGGCGGGCGGACGGCGCACATCCACGTCATGGTGCAGGGAGAGGTGACCCGCCTCCTCACCACCCAGGTCTACTTCCCGGACCTCGAGGCCGCCAACGCCCGGGACTCCATCTTCCGCGACGACCTCGTGATGCGCCTCGGGCGCCCCGGAGCCGACGGCGTGTGGCGCGGGCGCTTCGACTTCGTCCTCGCCCCGGCCTGACGAAGGTTCAGACGAGCGAAGAAAACGGGTTCACCACCGGAACCCCGGTCGGCTCGAAATGCCGGACATTGCCGGTCACGACCGTCAGACCGTGCTCAATCGCGGTAGCCGCAATCAGCAGATCGGCGCCTTCGTGGCCAATGTCACCGGAAAGGCGGCCCCAACGCCGCGCCTCGGCCAGGTTCACGGACAGGATCCGCGCCCCGTACAGGGCGAGGACGCTGTCAAGCCAATCCGCAAGCGCGCGTGCAAACGCCGGATTGTGGCGTTGTTGCTGAATGATTCCCCGTTCGATTTCGCCGACGGAAACGACGCTCAGGTAGAGGTCGGTCGTCCTCTGCCCGGATATCCATTCAACGATGTCCGGGTTGCGCTCGCGTCTTCGCAACGCCGAGAGGACATCCGTGTCGATCAGGTACATCAGAGGTCGAACGAACGAGGCGCCAATTGAAGCCTCTCGAACTCCCCGTTGTCCTGCGGAATTGCGAGCAGCAGTTCGGGAAGGCTTGGCGCCTGCACCCGCTCGAGATGTCGAAGGCGCTCGTATTCCTCAACCGAGACCACCACGACCGCAGGCTTGCCGCGCCGCGTGACCCGCTGAGGCGCTCCTGCGAGAGCCGCATCAACAACGGCGCTGAAGCGATTCTTCGCGTCCTGTAGTGCCCACTCGTACATGGGTCTTCGTCCGCTCTCTCAATCTGGACAGATTATCTGGCTAGATTGTGTTGCTGTCCAGTCAAGAATTCAAGAAGCATGTCGTTGGCGGAGGACCAGAGACCGCATCGTGACTCACACGGCGCGAGAGCGGGTCGTGTCAGCACTGGGGCAGGTTGACGGCGAGGCCGCCGAGGCTCGTCTCCTTGAAGCGAAGGCTCATCTCCTGGCCGGTCTCCCACATCGCGGAGATGCAGTTGTCGAGGGGCATGAAGTGGGTGCCGTCGCCGCGGAGCGCGAGGGAGGCGGCGGCGACCGCCTTGTTCGCGCCGATGCCGTTTCGCTCGATGCAGGGGACCTGGACGAGACCCGCGACGGGGTCGCAGGTCATCCCGAGGTGGTGCTCGAGTGCGATTTCGGCCGCGTTCTCGACCTGGGCGGGCGTCCCGTCGAGGACGGCGCAAAGACCGGCGGCGGCCATCGCGGCGGCGGAGCCGACCTCCGCCTGGCAGCCGGCGTCGGCGCCCGAGATCGACGCGTTGTGCTTGATGATCCCTCCGATGGCGGCGGCGGTGAGCAGGAACTCGGCGACGCGGTCGTCGTCGCCGCCGACGCAATGGTCGAGGTAGTAGCGGATGACGGCCGGAATGACGCCGGCCGCGCCGTTGGTCGGGGCGGTGACCACCTTGCCCCCGCCCGCGTTCTCCTCGTTGACGGCCATCGCGTAGACGTTGAGCCAGTCGGTGACCACGTGCGGCTGCGCCCGGTTGGAGCCCTGCTCGCGGCGCAACTGCTCATGGAGCGCGCGGGCTCGGCGCCTGACGCAAAGCCCGCCCGGAAGCTCGCCGTGGGTGGCGAGGCCGCGATTCATGCACTCGCTCATTGCGACCCAGAGCGTCCACAGGCCCGAATCGAGCTCCCCGTCGGAGAGGAGGATGCGCTCGTTCGCCCGCTTCATCTCGGCGATGCTCATGCCGCTCGCGCGCGCCATCTTGAGCATCGCCACCGCGGTGTCGAAGGGGAACGGGAACTCCGCGTCCGTGTCGCCGCCCGCCTTCGTGTTCGCCGCGTCGGCAAGCTCCTCCTCGGTCACGATGAAGCCGCCCCCCGTCGAGTAGTAGACCTGATCGAGATACGAGATCCCGTCCCGATCGATCGCCTCGAACCGGAGACCGTTGGGGTGCCCGGGGAGGGGCGGGCCGCGGTCGAAGACGAGGTCGTCCGTCGGATCGAACGCGAGGACGAGGCCGGTCTCGGGCGGAGATGGAAGGCGCTTTCGAAGGCTGAGGTCGGCAAGATCGCTCTCGGCGAGCTCGACGTCGAGGTCGGCGGCCCGGTGGCCGAGGAGGCCAAGCATGACCGCCCGGTCCGTCGCATGGCCCTTGCCGGTGAACGCGAGTGAGCCGTGGAGGTGGACCCGGATCCGGAGCGAAGCCCCGGGCGGCGATCCTTCCCGGAATCTACCCGCGAGCAGCTCGAGAAAGGCGCCGGCCGCTGCCATCGGCCCCATCGTGTGGGACGAGGACGGGCCGATACCGACCTTGAACACGTCGAATACGCTGAGAAACATCGGGTACGGGAACATCCATGGTGAATACTCGACGGTGATGCCCGAAAGTTGCCTGCGCCCCGAAACGGGACCGTCACGGTATCGCGAAGGGGAAGATTCTCTTGCCCGAATGCGACAGGAAACGTTCTCTTCCCGTCAGAAATCGGCCGCGTCGAGCGGAAGCGCGGTCAACACTTCGGGGCCGCTCTCGGTGATGAGGACCGGCTCCTCGAGCTTGACCCCCTCCGGGCCATCGAGCGCGCCGACATAGCTCTCGACGCAGACGATCACGTTCGCCTCGAAGCGCCCGTCGTACATGCCGTCGTCCGCGTCCTCGGGGTAGAGGACGAAGGGATACTCGACGCCGAGCCCGCAGCCGTGGACGAGGTCGGCGTAACGATTGGCGAGGTAGGCGTCGGGGAGGCGGAACGCCCGGGTTGCGTACTCGACGAAGGAGACGCCGGGGCGAAGGAGATCGATGTTGTGGGCGATCTGCTCGCGGGCGAGGTCGAGGAGGGTCGCCTGGGTGCGGGTCGGGCGCCGGCCGCCGATCACCCAGCTCCGCGAGAGGTCGTTGTAGAAGCCCATGGGGCCGATGAGGTCGGTGTCGAAGGAGAGGAGCTCGCCCGCCTGCATCGCGCGGTCGGATGCCTCCCGGAACCACGGGTTCGTGTGCGGGCCGGCGGTGAGGAGCCGCGTTTCCGGGTACTCGCCGCCACGGGCGATGCTCTCGCCGACGAGATGGCCGAAGGCTTCTGACTCCGTGACGCCGGGGACCGCGAATTCATGGAGGGAGCGCACGCTCGCCTCGCAGGTGGCGAGGGAGGCGCGGAACGCCCGGATCTCCTCCGCCGACTTGATGGCGCGCGCGTGCTCGAGGACCGACTTTCCGTCGACGACGCACGTTCCGAGCGCGTCGAGGGCCCGGACCATGAGGGTGTCGGCCCGGTCGACGGCGAGGGTGTCGGCGGCGCACCCGTGTTCGCGGAGGGTCTCGCGGATCTGCGCCGCCCAGCGGGCCGCCATCCGCTTCGCGTTGTCCGCGACCAGCATGTAGTCGAAGGGCACCGACGAGCGGACCTCGCTCACGCTCTCGAGCCCCGCGCTCAGGTGCCGCCCGGTCGCGAGGTCGAAGAGCACCGTCGGGCCGTCCGCGAACGCGAGCGCGTAGCGGACGATGTTGTGCATCGTCCACACCTGCATGTTGCGCGTGCCGGTCGCGTAGCGAAGGTTGATGGGGTCCACCACGAGCACCGCCTCGTGCTGCTGGCGGCGGAGCTCGTGCCGGATACGCTCCGCGCGATGCGCGCGCACCGCCCGCTCGTCGATGGCGTCGATGGCTGGCGTCTCGTTCACCGTCTTGTCCTCCGACCGCCGTGCAGGCTCGAGCGTAGCCGTACGCGCTGCTTGATAACGGAAATTCCCCTTCGGTTCATGCCCGCACCCCCGATTTCCTGCACTGACTGCACCAGACACCCCCCTGTTTCGCGTGTCCGTTGCATGAAACACCCCCCTGTTTCGTACGTCGAGAGCACAAGACACCCTCCTGTTTCGTTCGTAAGGGTGCAGATGAAAAGGAGGGGAGGGCATTCTGCCGGCACGGCCCGGTCCGTTGGCCCAATCGATTGCTGAATCGAATTCGATACAAGATAGAAATCAATTTCTATTCTGCACGAAACCGACGTGATTCCGAGAAAGATCCCCCCGTGCCGCGCAATCACCTGGGCTCGCTTCCGACGTCGCGATGGTCGGGCCGCGCCAAGGTGGCAAGACGACGCTCGCCCGTTCCCTCGGGGGCCGATACTTCGATCTCGAACAGGACCCCGATCGCCTGCGCCTGGACCTCGAGTGAGACCGGGTGGCAGTCTCTCCCGATCTCGTCGTCCTGGACGAGGCGCAGGCGTGGCCGGAGATCTTCGCGCGTCTTCGCGGCGCGATCGACGAGGACCGTGGCCGGAACGGCCGGTTCCTGCTGCTCGGCTCCGTGTCGCCGTCGCTGATGCGTCACGTCTCGGAGTCTTTGGCCGGCCGGCTGGCGCTCGTCGAGCTGACGTCGCTCGCGCTCTCCGAGATCCGCGACGGTGACCAGCGAGAGCGCCGCTGGGTCTTCGGCGGATACGCGGACGGTGGCGTGCTGCGGGGGCTTGGCCGACTACATCGAGGGGCAGTGAGCCGAACGCGGAGGAGCTCTCCGGATCATCGCCCGGGCAGTCGCCAAGGATGGCAATTTGCGATCAAAAATGCGCGCAGCTACCCTTGACGGTAGCCGACGTTGGATGGCAGGGAGGCTTGATGAACGGACGGCAGTTCATCGTGAGGGTCCGCAAATGGGCGAGGAGCCGGAACCTGGAGGTGCGCTTCGTCGCTTCCCAAGGGGCCGGTTCGCATGGGACGCTCCATGCCGGCTGATCGCAAGACAACCGTCAAGGACCGGAAGAAGGAGATCGGCAAGGGTCTGCTCAACAAGATGCTCGCCGACCTCGGGATCGACAGGGACGATTTCTGACCGGCGGACGCGCCCCTGCCCAGGAGGACCGAATACATGCCTGACACCTACAACTATCCGGCCGAGATCGAGCGCGATGAGGACGGCCGGCATGTTGTCACGTTCCCGGATTTCGGGTGGGGCGCAACGGACGGTGCGACCCGGGACGAGGCGCTCGATGAGGCGAAGGACCTGCTGCGCGAGCTCATTGCAACCACGATTCGCGAGAGCCGGGATCTGCCCGACCCGTCGCGCGCGACCAAGCGCCGGCCCCTGGTCGTTCCGCCGGTGCAGATTGCTCTCAAGGCGGCCATGTACGAGGCATGGCGCGACGCTGGAATGTCGCGGCGCCGCCTCGCCCGCGAGCTCGGCATCGCCGAGAGCGAGGTGCGGCGCATACTGGATCCGGAACACGGCACCAAGGCCACAACGATCGACGGCGCCTTGCGGCAGTTGGGAAAGCACGTCTCAGTGACCATCGGCGAGGCAGCCTGATCCGCTCACGAAGGCGCGGCGCCTTGGCGTGGGGCGGTGCAGCTCGGGGTCCATTCCCCGGGCTTTGGACGGATGCCGCGGGCGGCGGCGGGAGAGCGGCGCCTCAGTCGAAGACGACCCCCTTGCGGATGAGAAAGCAGCCGTAGGGCCGGCTCTCGGTGGTCTGGATGACCGCGAACGCCTGGCGCGCGGCGGCGTAGAACGCGTGGCGCTCGATCGATGCGAGCGGAAGGTCCCGTCCCTCCGCGGCCCGCGCCTCGGCCAGCACTTCCCGGTGGACCTCGAGCACCGTATCCGGCTCTCCCACGACCTCCATCCGCCGGATTGGATCGTCCACGAAGCCGTCGACGGGGAGGAGGGAGAAGATGGCGCGCGCGGCGGTGGTGGCGTCCACCCCGTCCAGCCGAACGAGGCGCCCGGTCACCGTGCGGGAGGCGACTTCGGCCGCGGGGAAGTTGCGGTCCACGAGGGCGAGGTCGTCGCCGTGCCCCATCGCCGCCAGCACCCACAGCGCCTCCGCTCCCAGCACCGGGGAGACCCCCTTAAGCACCGCCACACCCTCCGGAGCGGAAGGGACAACCGACGGCCGGATTGGCCGATTGACGGGCGGGGTTCGGCTTCCCACCGCACGGAGGTCCGGCGCGGACCGCCGTGAAATAGCTCGATCTCATGCGAATCTCCATTGCCGGCTGCACCCGGTCACGCTGAATCGGGACCGAATCCGTTTGCCCACTACCAGCGCGCCGCCGCCAAGACCGGACTCCGCCCGGCATAGCACATCGAGCACCGTGCCCTCGCCGGCGATGAACGTGTTCGGGATTGCGATCATCGGCTGGCAAGGCCTTCCGCAAGCAGCGTCGCCGCCAACTGATTCAGGCTGACTCCCTCACTCTTTGCGCGTTCGGCAAGCCGCATGTGCAAGGTCTTCGGCAGGCGTTGCACGAACTGACCGCTGTAGGTCTTCGGGGCGGGCAGCCGGCCCTTGTCTTCCTTCTCCGCCATCACCCAGGCGTCGAAGGCGTCGCGGGCTTCCGCGAGCGCCTCATCGACCGTCTCGCCATCCGCGATGCATCCGGGAAGATCGGGAACGGAGACCATGAACCCGCCCCCTTCATCTTCGGGAACAGGATGGACGTTGATCGGATAATCCTCGAGCTTCACTGCTTGCCCTCCTCGACCAGAGCCACCAACCGCCTGATGTAGAACGGCTTTATCGGCTTGTGCATGGGAACGGTCAGATGTTCGCCCCGAGCGTTGGTGATCACGGCATGACTCGTCCCTCGCTGGCGGACGGTGAGACCCACGGCTCGCACCAGCCTCCTGACATCGGCGGGCGTCCAATCCGCCTTTGGATTGGCCTTCATGGACGCGAGCAATCGTGTGGCCCTGCTCATCGGGCAGGATGATACCGTATGCAGTATCACTACGACCCACCGGCCACGTCCATTCCATCGAGCCACCGATGGGACTCTCGGCCAATGGCTCCGAATCGAACGAACGCTCGGCTCCGTGCACACCACCGAACCCATTGACACGTTCCTTCGAGACGTGCTGCGTTGGCGTACGGGCGCGATTCACGGACTCGACCGAGTCTATGAGGGGCTTCGTCGGTGGGCGGTGCGCCAGGGGCACGCCATGGATCGGTCAGCCCTTTGCCGAGACCTCACGCGCCTTGCAGGGCTCTACGGAATTCTGACCGGCAAGGGAGGGAAACACCCCGACACGAAGGTCGAGCAAGAGCTCCGGCACCTGCGGGAGATGGGAATCGACATTCACCGTCCGCTGACGCTGCGGCTCCTCAATGACGCTTCCGACGATGGCGAGTATGGAACGACGAATGACGGGCTGGCCAAGGCCCTTGCCGGAATCGCGGCCTGGACCACGCGGTTGTGGTTGGCGGATCGGCCGACGGCCGGGATGAACAAGGCCGTAGTGGAACTTGCCCATGGACCCGGCCCGGGAGCGGATGAGGACTTTGCGGAGCACTGGCTCGAACGAATTCAAAGGCTCCGGAATTCGCGCGTCGGGGTCCCAAGCGACGAGGCGGTCCGGGAAGGAATTCGAACTCGCAAGGGGTACGGTGGGAGCGCGACCCGGTCGTCGTTCGCGATCTTGTGCGCGATGATGGAGGCCGAGCAACGGGAGGAATCTCCGGCCCGTGACCACCTGACGATCGAGCACGTGATGCCCCAGAAGCTCACCGACGATTGGCGAGTCGCCCTGGGCGAAGAGGCCGAAGAGAAACACGGACGCTATCGCGACCGCCTCGCGAACCTGACCCTGAGCGGCGACGCGACCAATTCGGGGATGGGCGCGGGCTCGTTCGATGCAAAGCGGGCGGTGTACCGAGACAGCTCGATCGGGATGACGAGACGTCTCGCGGACGAAGACGAGTGGCCGGAGGCTGCGGAGTGGATCAAGGAGCAGTACGAGAGACTCCAGGCGATCCTCGCTGATTCACCCGGCGAGGGGGAAGCCGCGGCGGTCGTGTCACCTCATCAAGCGACACCCTCCGGGTTGTCCGCCACGGGAGAAACGGCGGCGCAAACTTGAGCGCCGAGACAGAATCGGTCGAGGCGACAGGCGACAGGGAGGCGACGTTTGAAGCTGCCCAACGGACACCGGGCAATCATCGTTCAGCGAAAGGTCACGGACTACTGCCTCGACCTTGCTCATGAGGATGGCAGCCACAAGGCTCGACTCTTCCAAGCGTTGATTGGCTTGAACCGTGCCAACGCGAGTCTCCTGCTCGACGCCCTCCACGAGGCTGCGGAGACCGGAGATGCAGCCGTCGGAAGAGCGGACAAGTACGGCCGGAGGTATCTCATCGACTTCGAACTCGCAGGCCCGAATGGCACCGCCACGGTTCGTTCTGCGTGGATCATTCGGATCGACGAAGAGGTTCCGCGCCTGGTCACCTGCTATATTCCGTAGCCATCAACTCTCGACCGGCGATTGATGTGTCCCAAGCACGAGACTTGAAGCTGTTGGATATGGTCGCCGTGCTTGACAGCTCGGGCGATCCGGAGGTCCGTGCGGGGGATGTGGGTACCGTCGTCGAGTTGCTCCCTGATGGTGGCCTGGAAGTGGAGTTCCTGAACCCCAACGGGCGGACCCGGCACGTAGGCACGCTCTCCACCGACGATGTTCTCGTTCTCAACCGGGACCGGACTCGCGTCGCCTGAACTCGCACCGCGCCCTCCGGAACAACCGGCGCCGACATACGAACGCGAGCGGAGCGAGTTGATCCGTTTGCTTGATTCGATGATGCATGTCTTCCTTCGCCGGAGCGAAGAGAGAGTGGGACGGCAAGCGAAAAGAGATCGCCAATGGAGTGGCGGCGGGAGAGCGACGCCTCACGATCGAGGAGATCGTTGCCAAAGCGCGCGCGAATTCAGGATTGAGCGCCGACGACGCGATGGCCTTGGCGGTCGAGGAGACCAGGCGTCATCGAGAAGGGCGCTGACGCCAACAGCCGTATGAGACGGATCTCTGGATGACCAGCACCACCGAGGCGTTCTCGCGGGTCAAGATCGACGCGCTACTCGCGGACGCGGGGTGGGACCTGACCGATGGGACGAGCGTGCTGTTCGAGCATGCGTTCGGCGACGGCTCGCGGGCGGATTACGTGCTCTGCGACCGTGCCGGGCGGCCGATGGCGGTGGTCGAGGCGAAGCGCGCGAGCGTCGATCCGATCGCCGCCCAGGACCAGGGACGCCACTACGCGGAGCAGCTCGAGATCCCGTTCGTCTTCCTCTCGAACGGCGACGAAGTGTGGTTCCTCGACCGGGACGCGGACGCCCACGCGCGGGAGGTCGCCACCTTCTACTCGCAGGAAGACCTCGAACGTCGGGTCGCGGCGCGGGCGGTCCGCCGCGCGCTCACCGATGTCGCCATCGACCGACAAATCGTGGACCGCCGCTACCAGATCGACTGTGTCGAGACCCTCTCGGACGAGGTGACGCGCGGGCGACGAAAGCTCCTAGTCGAGATGGCGACGGGAACCGGCAAGACCCGCACTGCGGCCGCCTTCATCAAGCGCCTATTCGAGGCCGGCGCGGTCACCCGCGTGCTCTTCCTCGTGGACCGGATCGCCCTCGCCGCCCAAGCCGAGGACGCCTTTACCGACCACCTTCGCGACTATCCCTGCCACGTCCTTCGCCCGGGGCGCGGTTTCGACCGTGCGAAGCGCATCACCATCGCGACCCTCCAGACCATGATCGCGGAGTTCGGCGGGCTCTCCTCGGGCTACTTCGACCTCGTCGTCACCGACGAGTGCCACCGCTCGATCTACGGCAAGTGGAGCGGCGTGCTCCGGCACTTCGACGGCATCCAGCTCGGCCTCACCGCAACCCCGTGCACGGCGTACGACGCGACGGGGACAGCGGCGGCCCACCCCGAGGACGGGCACTTCGTCCGCGACACCCTCCGCTTCTTCGAGGTCGAGCGGCCCACCTTCCGCTACCGGCTCCGCCGAGCGATCGCGGAAGGCTACCTCGTCCCCTACCGCATCTACAAGGCGATGACGGTCAAGACCGCAGCCGAGGACGGCTTCGAGGTGAAACGGGACGAGCTCGACTGGAGCGCGATGGACGAGGCGACGCGCGCAGAGTTCGAGGAGCTCTTCGCCGCGTCCGACACCATCACCGCCCATTCAACAGAATCAGAGCTCCCGACTCAGGAATTCAATGAATTCCACTCCACTCCTTTCCCCCGAAGAGCATTCGTGTAGTCGCAGTGCGAATCTCTCTAAAGGTACGACTAGGTTCCCAACCCACTTCATCCAGGAATTTGCCATGAGACGCTCGGATATCTTCAAATACTTCGTTTGCGAATATTTCAATGAAGATCTTGCCTTGGTAGCCAAGACAACAGGTTATACGCCACAGCAGGTCACTAGTGTCCCAACGTTAATTGAATAAATTCAATTGATTATCTGGAGGGAAGTCTGCTATCTGATGTGCGCTTTGGGTAAGTAGTTGTTCGAGCGGCATTTTTTCGAACACCGAGAGGCTCAGAATCTGCAGGATTGTGTGGAGATTCAATTCCAAATTCAAACGCTTTCGAATGATT